>JBDNAO010000434.1:0-3119 GCA_039768375.1 Desulfobacterales bacterium
GCGTGCGGTTTTTCCGGCCGAAACATCTATTGACATCATTTGGCATTTTAATATTATTTCAACGGGGAAATAATTCTATTGGTCAACTCGAATGACGCGGTTTCTTTTCGATCAGAGGAGAGCGTATGAAGCTCGATCTTATGTCTGATAGTTGCGTCCGTTTCGTACGTCCGATATCAATCCTTTGGGCCTGCCTCACTTTTTCCCTCATCCTCCTTAACGGCCATGCGGAAGCCGTTACCCTCGAAGAGTGCATCCGGGAAGCCCTTCGACGGAACCCCGACGCCAATGCCGCAGCCATCCGGGTCGAAGCAGCCCGGACCATGATCTCGGAAGCCGACTCCGCCTATTTCCCGCAGCTGTCGGTAGCCGGCGGCTACGCGGTGACAGACAACCCGACCCAGGCATTCATGATGCAGCTCATTCAGCGCAATCTGGACATAAGGTCTCCGGACTTCGACCCCAACGAACCGGGCAACACCGACAACCTGCGCCTGTCCGCCGAACTCAAATACCGAGTCTACGATTTCGGGCAACGGCGGATGATGTCCGGGAGCGCCGCGCTCGACGCGGATGCTGTCAATCTTCAGCTGGCCGCTATCCGCAATGAGCTGATCTACCAGATCACCCGCGGGTACTTCAATATTCTGCAAGCCCGGGATTATGTGACGGTGCAACAGGAGACGATTGACAGTCTCGAAGAAAGCCTGCAAATAGCCCGCGAAAAATACAAGGCCGGAACGGCGAAAAAAACCGATGTTTTAAACCTGGAGGTTTCACTGGTGCAGGCTCGCGAGGATCTGATCCGAGCCCGCAACAGCGTGGACCTGGCCATTGTCGCCTTGAATACAGCCATCGGATACGATTTTGTCACCCGCGAGAGCCTGCCGGTACCCGAAGAAAATGTTTCGACACCTCCGGTCATGGAACAAGATTTCAAAGCGATCGAAAACCGACCGGAACTTCAAGCCGTTGAGAGAATGTCCCGGATAAAGGAACGTTTGTATCTAAAAGCAAAGTACCAAAATTTTCCGGTCCACGACGCCCACGGTTCCTACGATCTGGACAGCGGTAACTTGGAGTCTTTCGAGGGCAGCTACACTGTCGGGTCTAGGGCCGAATGGGACATTTTCACCGGTTTTCGCAACTCGAGTGCCGCCCGCAAGGCCGAAACCGAATGGCGTGCGGCTCAGCAGGACGCGGAACAGGTTCGCAACACAATAAAACAGGATCTTCAAAGTGCCCGTATTCAGGCCGCCGAGTCGTGGCAACGGTTGGAGACGATCCGGAAGAGTGTCGAAAGCGCATCCGAATCCTTGCACATCACCCAGGTGCGCTATCGGGAAGGCGTTGCCGGCATCACCGATCTGCTGACCGCCCAGGTAGGCCTGATCGCAATGCGCACCCGCAGTGTTGCCGCCGTCTATGACCACGCTGCCGCAGTCTCAAACCTTCAGCGCGCCCGCGGTGAACTCTACACGCATTACAGCAGTCAATAAAAGAGACGTTTTTAATCCGACCGCTTGACCAGTTTCGCAACCAGATCGCAAATACGCATCTCTTCCAGAACGCCTTCCTGATATAACTTGAAAGATGCAGTGTCGTTTTTAAGAGGATTGAGGAAAGAAATCGGTCGGTCAGATGGCAGCGCGCCGGCGACCCAAGCGGCCATGCCGCGCAGAACCGGTCTGTCCGATTCCAAATAGGGCTGCAGAAAGGGGAGCGCATCCCGCGCATGCCCGGGCCGGGCATGGGCCAGACGTCCAATGCCCCAGAGCACCCCCGGCTGCAAGTCCTCATGCTCGAGATAATTTCCATCCGGGTTTATGTATGACAGCAAAATGCTGGCATATTGATCGGCAAGAGATAGGTTGAGGGCCATCGCCTCGCCCATGGATTCCGGGGAACCCCAGCCGATGCCGCCCGACTCGTCGTTCAGGTTCCAGATGAACCGACGCATGACGATGCGGGCCGATTCCATGTTTTCTTCGGCCGACCTGGCGATCACTGCTCCCATGGCACTCACCGCCCGCCACTTGATCGGCTCATCGAGGCTGTACAGAAAAGAGAAAAGCGGATTAACCACCTGGCGAAAGGGAAAGCGGGAGATCTGCTCGACACTGCGCCTTAAATCCGGAAGTTGCAACAGTTTGTAGACGATCCCTTTGAGCTGGCGATGGGTAAGTTTTTGTTCTGAAGCTTGCATCGAATCCCGCTTAAAAGGTGATTATTTCATACCCCTTTTCGAAATAGTGGCCCATACCCGGATGGCCGTTCATGTCTTCGAGCAGGGCCAGGCCTTGAGATCCGGCCGCCCCGGCGGTTCCCATTTTCTGGGAGCAGGCCTTGCAGGCGCCTTTCACCAGACCGGCATTTTTGGCCTTCTCCCACAACCCGTGCAGCGGGTTGTCGGCTTCGGCAAGAGACGGCAAGAGTTTAGTCGCCGCACCTTCGACCACGATCCGCACCTCATGACCTTTCGACTGCAGGTCCAAAGCATTCAGCAAAACATGTATGAAGCACATCGGGTCTCCGTTAAAAACAAACAGCGCGGCTTTTTTCATTTGCTCCTCCTTGGAAACGAATCGATTAATTGACCACTATCCGCCAACCCGCCGGACGGGTAAACTGTCCAGCCGAATGGCAAATTGATCGGCAAAAGCTCCAATCGGCTGGTGACGTCAACGTCCAAGTGAATGAATCTCTCTGCAGCAAGCTGAAGGGTATCAAAGCTGTTTGATGTTATTCACCCTAACCCTCTCCCCGGTGGAAGGGAATCTGTGGTGACCCTGTAGCGAGCTAGAGGGAATTATCAAATTAAATCTCGGCCCAGTGAATACAATCCGCCGGGCAGTTCTTGATCGCCTCTTCAACTTCGGGTTCCGGATAGGACGATAAATCCGCCACGTCGATGTAACCCGCATCGTTAATCCTGAAAACGGCCGGACAGACTTCAACGCAGATCTCACATTTGATGCAATCGCTCAATTCGACTACGGGTACCTTCATGTTAGTGTCCGTCCACAGATGGTAGATTTCGGTTCCGGTAAAGGCCGCAGCGAGCTGGCGACCGCAGGCGAAGTCACGCCCAGGTGTGATCGAGGATCGCCAGAAAGCGA
>JBDNAO010000066.1:0-3676 GCA_039768375.1 Desulfobacterales bacterium
ACGCAGATCAAATTTTTGTATTGTTTCGTCCCTCCGGCAACGTCGGGTACCGATGTTGTCCCGCATCCAATGCGGGATGTCCTGGACCAGACTAGACAATGGGGACGCAATTTGAAAAAATCACTTGGTGGGCCGTGTTGGACTCGAACCAACGACTCTCTGCTTAAAAGGCAGATACTCTACCGACTGAGTTAACGGCCCCGCGTTGGGCCCCGCGTTGAAAGTGGATTTAATTACCGACTTATTTATCGGTTGTCAACCCTAAATTGTCCCGAAATTAAGCGCCTGGATGAATCGGAATGATTTTGTGTGGTTCCTGCTATGTTTGGGAAACTGTAAACCCCAACATTGCATAAACAACATGGCAAAGAATAGGTAATGGTTCGCAATTATAACCAACATAGTAGCAAAACCACTAAATTTCGGATATACCCATCGGTGAATTCGAAGGATGGGACCGATTTTGCCAGGTTGTTCACCCTCCGGCTTTTCCAATGTTGGGGTAAATTTTAGAACGGTATGGAGCCCCTATGGTGTGTTCATTTCTGAAATTATTTTCGCCAGAACTCCGGCACCAACAGAATTATCACCGTGAAAACTTCCAGCCGGCCCAGCAGCATGCACCAGATCAGCAGCCACTTGCCCAGGTCCGGAATCAGGGCGTAGTTGTCCACCGGCCCCACCATGCCGAAACCGGGGCCGACGTTGCCGATGGTGGCGGCCACCGCGCCGACGGCGGTCATGAAATCAACCCCCAGACCGGCCAGAAGGACCGAGTTGAGAGCGAAGAGCCCCATGTAGAGCGACATGAAACCGAGAACGCTCCGCATGACGTCATCGGGCACCGCCTTGCCGGCGATCTTGACGTGCGTAACCGCCCGGGGGTGAATCAGTAAAAACAATTCCTTGTAACAGAATTTGAAGCAGAGCATCACGCGCAGGCACTTCATACCGCCGCCGGTGGAACCCGCCGATGCACCGAGAAACATGCAAAGCAGCAGGATCAACTGTGACATGGCCGGCCACTTTTCATAATCGGCCGTGGCATAGCCGGTGGTCGTCACGATCGAGACAACCTGGAATGCGCCGTAGCGCAGAGCCTGGCCGATGGAGCGATAGACGGCACCGTAGACATCGAAGCTAACCAGCAGCGCCAGCACCAGCACCGCCCCCAGGAAAAAGCGGCACTCGGAATCGCGCCAGAAGGCCAGCGGACGGCCGCGCATCATCTGGTAGTGCAGAGAGAAGTTGACGCCGGCCAGCATCATGAAGACGATGATGACCGTGTCGATGTAAACGCTGTTGTAATGGGCAACCGAAGCGTTGCGGGTGGAGAATCCGCCGGTGGGCATGGTAGTAAAGGCGTGGCAGAGCGCATCGTACAGGCTCATGCCGCCCAGCAGCAGCAGCACGACCTGCGCCAGCGACATGAGAGCGTAAACCTTCCAGAGGATCATGGAAGTGTCGCGGATGCGCGGTTTGAGCTTGTCCGGCACCGGACTGGGAACCTCGGCCTTGTAGAGCTGCATGCCGCCCACGCCCAGAAACGGCAGGATCGCGACCGAGAGCACGATGATACCCATGCCGCCCAGCCACTGGATGAAACTGCGCCAGAACAGCAGTCCCTTGGAAACCGATTCGATGTTTGTCAAAATCGAGGCGCCCGTGGTGGTCGCCCCGCTGACCGATTCGAAAAAGGCGTCCACGAAACTGCAGCTCTCGATCCCGAGGTAGAACGGCAGCGCGCCGGTCAACCCGATGGTCGTCCAGGCAATGGCCACAATGGCCATGCCCTCCCGCTGGGTAATCACCTCCGCCTTGGCCCCTCTGAAAAACAGATGGAGCAGTGCGCCGCCACCGACCGTGAAAACCATCGATTCCACCAGCGGGATGACGCTTGTATCCTTGTAAAACAGGCCGCAGAGCAGCGGGAAGACCATCGTCAGGCCGAAGAAGAGATTCAGGATACCGACAATGTTGAGGATGTAGCGCCAGCGCATTTTTAGAAGAACTCCAGCTTGACCGCCATAATCTTCTCGATCCCGGGGATCGCCTGCCGGGTGGCGAAGATGATGATCCGGTCGCCGGGTTCGATAACGCTCTCTCCGGAGGGAATGATGATTTTCTCCTGGCGAATGATGCCGGCCACAATGGCCCCTTTGGGAAAGGACACGCGCTTGAGGGGTTTGGAGACGATGTCGGAGGTTTCCATGGCCACGGCTTCCATGACCTCGGCCTGCTCGCCCTTGATAGATATGGCCGAAATGACTTTGCCTCGCCGTATGTGCTGAAGGATGGAGTTGATAGCCGACAGCCGCGGGCTGACCACCTGCTCGATGCCGATGGCCGTCATCAATGGAAAGTAGCTGAACTTGCTGATCTTGGTGATCGTCTTGCGGGCACCCATGCGGTGCGTCAGAAGGGAGGTCAGGATATTGGTTTCCTCGTCGTCGGTCAGCGTGATCACCACGTCGATGTCCTGGATGTTCTCCTCTGCCAGCAGGCTCTGGTCGGACCCGTCGCCGCAGAGCACGACCACTTTGTTGAGTTTTTGGGCCAACAGGTTGCAGCGTTCGGGGTTTCTTTCGATGATCTTGCTCTGAATCGAGCGCTGATCCAGCAAGGCAGCCAATCGGAAACCGATGCGGCCGCCGCCGATGATGAGCACCCGCTTGATGGGTTGGGCGTGTTTATCGAACGCCGAGAGGGCGGCGTAGAGCTTGTCTTCCTCGCTGATGAAGTAGACCAGGTCGCCGGCCATCAGTCGGTCATTGCCGTGCGGAATAATGAGTTCGTCCTCGCGCACCACGGCTGCAATCAACGGTCGTTCGTCGCCGAGCATCGACGGCAGGTCGGAAAGCTGGACCCCTGCCAAGCGGGCCGTCTTTTCAAGGTAAACGCCGATGAACTTGATACGTCCGTCGGCGAACTCGCCGACGTCCACCGCCCCGGGCACCTGCATCAGGCGGTCGATGGTCTTGACCACCTCGATCTCGGGATTGATAACCGTGTCGATGTGGGGAGCGTGTTTCTGAAAGTGCTCGTGATAGTCGTCATAATCCGCGTTGCGAATGCGGGCCAGCTTTTTCGTTGAGGGTGAGAGCATGCTGGCCATCAGGCAGGCCACCAGGTTGGTCTCATCCTTGTTTGTCACCGCTAAAAGGATGTCGGCCGACTTGACACCGGCTTCCGCGAGCACCACCGGGCTGCTGCCGGATCCGTGGACCACCTGAACATCGATGTTTTCGGAGACCCGGCGCAAGGCATCGGCGTTCTTGTCGATCACCACCACGTCCTTGTTTTCATGGGCGAGATGACTGGCAATGTGAAATCCGACCTCACCGGCCCCGACGATCACAATTTTCAAATCTGAACCCCTCCCCTGCCTGAACTGGCTTCACGCACCATGTCCGTCACAAACCTTGCAATCGGTAGAACGGCGAAAAAAGCGGCCCAGATTTACACCAACAACCCGTGCGTGTCAAACCTATGGTTTAGAAAATCTTTAAGTGATCGGTTTCAGGTTCAGGGTTCTGGGTTCAGCGTTCAAAGAAGGACTTCAATCCTTCAACCTGGAACGGGGAACGGTGAACTTTTGAACTTATATCACTTCAATCCTCCAACCCTGAACGGGAAACGGTGAACCTTTGAACCGATATCGCTTCAATCCTTCAAC
>JBDNAO010000435.1:0-3795 GCA_039768375.1 Desulfobacterales bacterium
CCGCTTCGACCTGCTCCAGGATGAGAGCGATGCCGTCAATGCGTTGACCGATGTCGGCGGCGATGAACTCGCCTTCCCGGCGGCGCATCGTGTCGAGGTCGGACAACGCCCGGCCGAGGCTCTCTTCGATCAGCGGCCAAAAGGATGCTACGTCGTTTTCACCCTCCGCGGGTTTGATCATATCGCCCATTCCTACCAGCTGCTCGAGCGTCACCGGTGCGTCGATGTTCACCAGTTTCTTGAGCTCCGTGAGCGCCCGATAATAAGCGACGGCCCGCGGCGCGTTTACGGCGAAGACGATGGCCTCCTCGGTTTTGGCCTCTATCTGCAGCCGCACTTCGACGCGACCGCGGGCGACGTCTGCGGCCACCAGACCCTTGACCTTGTCTTCCAGACCGGCATAGACGGACGGCAGGCGCAAAACGAGGTCCAAGTGGCGGCTGTTGTAGGACCGGATCTCCACGACGACCGACCGGAGCGCATCGCCGGCCTCGGCTCTGGCAAAAGCGGTCATGCTCTTTATCATTTTTCCGCTTCCTCCTCGAGATCTTTCTTACTAAACTGTTTTATTTTTCAGGGCTTTCAAATCTTCGACGTATTTTCTACGCACCTGTTCCAGATAGTCGCGCATCGGCCGGTCGGCATAGTCCGGGTAGGTCCACGCGAGCGGCTCGTATATTCCATTACGATAGATCAGGGTCAGGTCGGCGTAGATACCTTTTCCGATGTAGATCCGGTGAGAAAAATTTTTCCCCGTCGCCAGCACGAACCGTTCCCGAAGCAGGTAACCCGGATCGATATTGACGCTTCGCCGGTCGTCGCAACCATATCGGTGTTCGACGGCGTTGGTCTGCTGTTTGATGTCGGCCAGATCCCGCTGCCGGATCAGTTCTTTGAACACCAGAACCCGTCTGAACAGAGGCGTCCCCATTTCCGGTGCGTAGTAACGGGTATAGGTGAAGTCAAACCAGGGGCTCACCATGTCGATGGCGCCGAAATACGCTGTGAGATCACCGGCGACCGGGGTGATCAACTCCCGCTGCCGCATGAAAAGACCGATCACGAGCTTGGCCAAATGGGGCAGTTGAGGCTGACTCATCGATCGAGGGGCTTGGCTTCCTCGATCAGCATGATCGGGATGTCATCCCTGATCTCGTAAAGCAATCGGCAATTATCGCAGATCAAGCCGTCGCCGGTGTCGGTCAGATAAATATCTCCCTTGCACTTCGGACAAGCCAGAATGTCGAGGAGTTCTTTACTGATGGCCATGAGTCGCCTCCGGGGAACAGTTGGGTCAGTTGAATCTGTTGAGTCCGTTGAGCCCGTTTTGCCCGTTGAGCCGGTTAGGTCGGTTGAGTCAGGAACACCGATTTATCTGACCTAACTGACATAAGTGACCTAACTGTCCTACCTAAATTTGAATTGGTTTGAGTGCGATGTCATAGCACGCATCCTCAGGCATCGCAAGATTTATGGGACGCCAGAGACGGTCATCGGCCGGTAAAATTTGACTTTACCAACTGATTCCTTTATTCATGACTGGTCGATGAGAGAACATGAGCATCTTCTAACCCCATACCCTGAACCATAAACCTTCTACCATTAGCCTTTAGCCATTAACCTTTCTCCAATTGCCAATGCTCACCGCCTCCTCCGAAAAACTGACGTTTCAACTCTACGACCGGCTCTGGGGGCTGGCAATGCCCTTGATCAACCGCAATCGGCGGCTGTCCGATGGGATCGATCAACGCCTCTTCTATTCCTGCCCGTCGGGACCATCGGAAATCTGGATCCAGGCCGCATCGGTGGGGGAGTCTTTCCTGGCTCTGGAGATCCTGAAGCGCCTGAGGCCCAACGCGCCAGTGCGCATTTTGCTGACCACCAACACGGCCCAGGGTCTGGAAATTCTCGATAGGACCCGATCGGAACATCTCCTACAGCAGCAGGGCATTCGCGTCGAAACGGCTTACTTCCCCTTTGATCGGCCGCGGATCATGCAGCGGGCCGTCCGACACATCCGGCCGGCTCTGATGGTTCTTCTGGAAGCCGAACTGTGGCCGGCTCACCTGGCGGCGCTGAAAAACGCCGGAACCTTAATCCTGGTCGTCAACGGCCGGATGAGCGCCAAAAGCCTGAAACGGTACCGCTTGTGGCCGGCGTTCTGGCGGCGCCTCAGCCCGGACAGCATCCTGGCCATGTCCGCGGCGGACGCACGCCGGTTTGCAGCGCTTTTCGGACCCCAGCGGGTCGACATCATTCCGAACTTAAAATTCGACCGGCTCGACCTGAATTCCGCCGGCGGCGACGGCGTCAATCCCCTTGCGCCCCTGTTCTTACCGGATGTCGAATTGCTTGTCATGGGATCGGTCAGAGAAGCGGAGGAAGAAGCGATTCAAAACATGATCACCGCCATCCGTGGACTGCGGTCCGATACCGTTATCGGCCTTTTTCCCCGTCATGTGCAGCGGTTGGCGGCATGGGCAAGCTGGCTCGATCGACGCCGGATCACCTGGCGCCTGAGGTCCCGTGTTGCAGAGCCCGTTGCTTCAGGCACGGTCATCTTGTGGGACACCTTCGGGGAACTGGTGTCGGCCTATCGGCTCTGTCGTGCCGCCTTTGTCGGCGGCAGCCTCGCTCCGCTGGGCGGACAAAATTTTCTCGAAGCGGTCACCAGCGGGGTCATCCCGGTCATCGGACCGCATTGGGATAACTTTGCCTGGGTGGGGGAAGCGTTTTTTAAACTGGGGCTGATCCAGGTTGCCGCCGACTGGCGGCAGGCGGCCGACCTTCTGGCGGCAATCCTTTCACAGACGCCGCGTCGCGAAAATGTGCGCCGGCGCGCCTTGCAGTATATCAAGGAGCGACAGGGCGGCACCGACCGCGTCTGCCGACTGATCGAAAGCGTCCTGGCGAAACCTCACGGCTTCAGAGAGTCAGCAACCGAATGCGCGAATGGATTTTATTCCGCAAATCGGGAAGTATCCCCATGATCCGGGTTTACAATATCGCGGCTGCGGCAGCCCTCGTGCTGGCGCTCCCCTTCCTGCTCCCCTACATCGTTCTTTCGGACAAACGTCGACGGGTAATCCTGCAGCGGCTCGGGCTCGTGCGTCCCTCGATACGTTTTAGGACAGGACCACCGGCCGGCAAACCGATATGGATTCACGCCCTCTCGGTGGGCGAGGTCTTTGCCGGGGTTCCGCTGGTGCACGCACTCGCGACCCGGTATGCCCGCCGGCCAATCGTCTTTTCGGCCTCGACCATAGGCGGCTACAAAATGGCCCGTCAAAAACTGGGGGACACGGTAGCAGCCGTCTTTTTTTTCCCATACGACCTCCCCTTGGCAGTTAAACGCATGGCATCCTGGATTGCTCCGGGGGTCGTTATCATCGTCGAAACCGATATATGGCCGAATTTCCTGGCTGAAATGCAGCGCCGCGATGTGCCGGTGATTCTGGCCAACGCCAAGCTCTCGGACCGATCGTTCGCCGGCTATCGTCGGGTGGCCTCGTTTTCAACATCTCTCTTTGCGATGTTGACGAAAATATGCTGTCAAACGCGTGAAGATGCGGCCCGTTTCAGGCGTCTCGGGGTCCCCGACGATCGGATCGAAATGACCGGCAATATCAAGTTCGATCAGATTGAAGACCCGCCGAAACCAGAAGAAACCGCTGCCCTGCGCGCTGCCCTGAACTCAGAATCGCATCGGCCGGTTTGGGTCGGCGGCAGCACCCACGCGGGCGAAGAAGCCATCATTCGGCAGGCTTTTACGGAGGTCAAGAAAGGGCACCCCGA
>JBDNAO010000436.1:0-3276 GCA_039768375.1 Desulfobacterales bacterium
CAAGCGCGCGAGCTCGGGTTGTGGCTTTGCCAGAAGATGTCCAAAAGGTCGCCGTAAGAGATTTGGGAGGGATCGTAATCGATCTGGATCGTCTCCGTGTGATCACCTAGACTGTGATATGTCGGTGCCTCTTTCGTGCCGCCGGCATAGCCCACGCGAGTCCGCACCACACTCTTCAAACTCCCGAACCGGGAGTCAGGTCCCCAGAATCAGCCCAGGGCGAATGTGGCAGTTGCGGTTTGAAGCGGTGCGGCGGCATCGATGGGCGGAATCGCAACCGCTATTTTTTCGGTAGTTGCGGCTATTTCCATAGCTTTTGCTCCTTCACTTTTTTCTGTATTTTTAGATGCTTTGCTGTAAAATGGATCGCAGCCGAAAAAAAATACCGCCGTCAGAGCAACGATAAGGTATAGAGTCGGCCGCACACCGATGCCTTTCCAGCCAGCCGCCGCATACCTGCGGGTTGGCCGGTTCACGTGAAAGCATAATCCTCGGGAATCCATATGTCATTCCTCTTACGTCCCGGTCGATCCCGAAACGGTTTATCATTGAAACTAATGGCCGGTTAATGGCACGTCAAGGCCGCAGGTTACGGGGTGCGACGGCTCGGCCTGATATCTTTCAACAGATTTTCCATGGACAGGTTTCGCAGGACATCCAAGGCATACTCCCAACGCCCCTCGTGGCAGAGTCCACTGATTCCAGCCTTCTCGTAAGAGCGCTGCAGGTTTTACAGGCAGGCCTTGCGAACAGACTCGGCGAGCTTAAGTTCTTTCGTAGTGGTGGTCATTTTGAGTTTGTTGCAACAGTTTATCGGTTAATGGTATTATCCGTAAAAGAGATACCTGAGAGTTGGGGACGGAATAAAGTGATTAAAATGGCGAGAGTTTCTTTTTTGTGTTCAAGACGCGCTGACAGTCGAATGCTTAACGTATGTTGGTTTTAACGCAACGCAGAAAACGGGCCCAAATACGAGCCACATCTTTCTGCGCAGATGCCGACCGGGTCTCGGTGGGAGGAATTGCATGATCAAAGTCATCGACGTCAAACGTAGGAGCCTGCTTAAGGACTATGAGGCCTATGTTTCGCTCTTTTCGGTGGTCAAAAATTTTCGTTCGGAAGCCGAAATACTGATCCCCAAATTGGGGAAACGACGGGTGTGGATGGTCAATTCGACAGACAGGGGGGGCGGTGTGGCAGAAATGTTGCCGACGATGATCGATCTGCTGCGTCAGTTGGGCCTCGACGCCAATTGGGTCGTCATGGGTACCGAGCGTGCGGCGTTTTTCCCGCTCACCAAAAGAATTCACAACTTAATCCATGGCAACGGAACCCCTGAATTCTCCGATGAAGAGAGAGAAATCTACGAGCAGGTGAATACCGAATGCGCCGATGAGCTGTCGAAATTGTTGCAGCCCGATGACATCGTGGTCATTCATGATCCCCAACCGATGGCAATGGCCGGCACCTTGAAAGATAAAGTTGCTGTCCACACCATATGGCGCTGTCATATCGGCCTCGACGAAAGACGACCGCAAACCGAAGCCGCCTGGCGGTTTTTAGAACCTTATTTTAAAGCCTACGACCTGAGCGTCTTCTCTGCGTCGGAGTACATACCGGATTATCAACCCGCTAAATTTACGGTCATACCCCCGGCAATCGATCCGCTTTCGCACAAAAACCGCGATCTGAATATCCATAAAATGGTGGGGATTCTCACCAATGCCGATATCCTGCCGACAAATCACACGATGTTGACTCCGCCTTTCTCGGACATGATCAAGCGGCTGCGCAGCGACGGATCCTTTGTGGCGCCCGCCGAGACCGGTGGCTTCGGCCTGTTGTCGAGGCCGATCGTCACGCAGATATCCCGCTGGGATCGACTCAAAGGATTTCTGCCGCTCATGGAAGGCTTCAGTCACCTCAAAAAACACATCGATCAAAACCACAACGGCTCTGCCCGCCACAAGCGCCGCCTCGAACTCGTGCGGCTCATTCTCGCAGGCCCTGATCCGGCTTTTGTGAAAGACGATCCCGAAGGCCAAGAGGTCCTCGAAGAACTGAAGCAATATTACTGCTCACTTCCATCCGGAATACAGCAGGACATCGCTATTCTACTTCTGCCCATGTCTTCAAGAAAAGAGAACGAACTGATCGTGAACGCTCTGCAGCGCAGTTCCAGCATCATCGTCCAGAATTCCCTGCGCGAAGGTTTCGGACTGACCGCCACCGAGGCCATGTGGAAGCTGGTGCCTTTTATGGGAAGCATGGCCTGCGGACTGCGCCAGCAGGTTCGTAACCGGGTGGACGGGCTTCTCATCACGAACCCCGAGGATAAAATCGGAATTTCAGAAGGCCTCAACCAGATTCTGGCGGATGTAAAAAGGCGCCAGGTGTGGGCGTACAATGCCCAAAAGCGCGTTCTCGACCATTTTCTCGTCTTCAACCAGCTGAGCCGGTGGTTAAACGTGTTTGTCGACTGTGTCAACAGAGGGTGTTCCAAACAAAAAGGAAAAGCATGAAACGCAGGCAGATACTCAAACTTTTCACGGCTGCCGCCAGCTGGACAGTCGTCGCCGGCAGTCCCCTGGCTCTGCTGCTGCGCCAAAGCTGCGCGGCGCTTCACAGAAGACTCCTGCCACCCAATACCGACCTTGGGACCCTTCTTTTCGAAAATCCGAAATATCTCGACTCGCGCAATCTGCCGCTTACGCCGATCGACAAGTTCGGCACCATGGGATTGACCGAGCACCAGATGGACCTGCAGCGCTGGCAGTTGACAATCGGCGGTTCCGTTGCCCGACCGTCCCGGTTCAGCTATGACCAGATCATGGCGATGCCGGCTGTTTCGCGCGACGTTTTGCTCATCTGTCCGGGTGTTTTTGCCTATCATGCCCGTTGGCGGGGGATTTCGATCTGGTCCCTTTTAGAGCAGTCCGGTGTCGATCGGAAAACCACTTATGTCGATGTCGGTGGACCGGCGGGACCCTATGAGAAAGTTGGAAGATTTCCTTTACACGAAGTTCAAACCAACAAATCCTTTCTGGCTTATGCGGTCAACGAAAGACGTCTGCCCGAAAAACACGGTTTCCCGCTGCGGGCGGTGGCGGAAGGTTACGTTGGCGCCGAGTGGATCAAGTTCGTCGAACGGATCGATGCTGTCATCACCGCCCCGGTTCCGGACGAAGTCGAAAGAAACGCCGCTCCGGTTTATGTTCCCTGAACCGCTTTGAGAGACTCGATTTAACCTGAGCAATCAATTATCCAATTATAATC
>JBDNAO010000437.1:0-3488 GCA_039768375.1 Desulfobacterales bacterium
CAGCAATGGAGCGGATATGCACGTGATCAGATTCCATACTTGCGCCTGCCGATTCTTGCTGCGGCTGTCCGATCAATGCAATTACTGTGCAAACAACAAAAAAACAGGCTATAAAATACGCCTTTTATTCATAAATATTTGTAATTAATGAAAATAAAACTAACCAGACAATCCTCCCGCGGTACCGGGCAATACATCCTGCCAGGGAACCAGACTCTTTCGGGTCAACAAATCGAGCTTATGCTGACAATAATTGTCAATGGACCACATAAGTTCTGTCAATATTCGGCACGCTCCGCTGATTTCAGTAAAAACACGTTGAAGCTCGACCCCTTGCCCTCGACACTTTGCACCGTTATAAAACCGTTGTGATTTTTGATGATGCCGTACGCCGATGCGAGCCCCAATCCCGTCCCTTTATTGGGTCCCAACTTTTTGGTGGTAAAAAACGGTTCGAAGACTCTTTGCATGGTGGCCTTGTCCATGCCGACTCCGATGTCCGCAATCGTGAGCTTGACATACTGACCCGGTTTGGCATGGAGGTGTTGCAAAGGGTTTTCATCGATATCCACGTTTTGGGTGACAATCTGAAGTCCGCCTCCGTTGGGCATAGCCTGAAAAGCATTGACAATCAGGTTCATTATCACCTGCTTTATCTGCAAAGAGTCTGCTTCGACAGGCCACCCGGCTTTTTCGTATTTTTCCTTTACCCTGACGTCTTTTCTGGTTTTCTCGAATATGCGGATCTGGTCTTTGACCAGATCTTTCAGTGCGACCCTTTCCCGTCCGTATTTGCCGCCTTTGGTGCTAACTCATTGACATAATACAGCAACTATTTTATTTTGAAACCGTATATTTTCTCATCAACGGGCTTTTTCGCAAAAGGGAGTCTGCTGTCATGACGGATGAAGCGTCCCATCTCACCATCACGGTCGACAAAAGCCACATTCTCAGCCTCGGCGAGCGGCTATACGAACAGAGCATCGAACTGGTCAGGGAACTGGTCAACAATGCCTATGATGCCGACGCAACACGCGTGGAGGTTACCGTCTCAGGCAAGGAGATTGTCGTCTCCGACAACGGCGAGGGCATGGATTTAAGGGGTCTCGGACAATACTTCAATGTCGGTTCCGATGAAAAGCTCGTCCATCCAATATCCACGCGTTTCAAGCGCGACCGGATCGGGCAGTTCGGCATCGGCAAATTCGCGAGTCTGGCCGCTGCATCGCGCTTTGAAATAACCACCCAGAAAGAGGACTTTGCCGCGCGGGTTGTTTTCGACCGGACGCGCTGGCTTGGACAAGGCGACTCCTGGGTCATTCCTCTGACGCGCCTCGAGCCGGATCCCGAGAGAGGCAACGGCACGATCGTTCGCCTGGTGGATCTCAAGAGGGAATTCAAGCCCGAGGACGTTGTCCAACGGATTGCCGAAGGGGTACCGATTCGGGCCAAAAGTTTCTCTGTCTGGGTCAACCGGTATCGCGTGACGCCACGGAAATGGTCGGGAAACCGCGTCCCCGTCATGGAAGGCACAAAAAACGGTATCATTCACGGTGAGATCGTCATTCTTCCGGCCCACAACGCCTCCAAAGACAACATGGGAATCGAGGTCAAGGTAAAGGGGGTCACCGTCCGGCGAGAGCTGTTCGACATGGCTTCCTGGGGAAGGGCCGCCACCCGGATACGAGGTGAAATTCATGCCGATTTTCTCCCTTTGACGAGCGACCGATCGGGCTTCATCGAGGACACCCCGGAGTTCGAAACCTTCCTCAAATCGATGCACAAGATCATGGCCGACGTTCAAAAGGTTTACAATCAGTTGGCCTCCAAGCGTGAAAACCAAAAAGTCAGCCGGGCGTTGAAAGAAGCCTTACAGCGGGTCCATCAGGCGCTGTCACTCAACCCGGAACTCTCCCCCTTCGGAGTCGTTCCTATTGCGGAAAAAGGCCGACAAGGTTTAGGGGAGACGGCTGTGGAAACCGGTAAGGGGCAGAAGGAACCTGCCGCGGAAACGATCGTAGAAGAAGAGGATGAAGAGGTTCCAGATTCGGGGCAGGAGGATTCTCCGACCGAGACCGATGCCGAAAAACCCCCAAAAGAGCGCAAGCCTTCCATGAGAATCGCCACGCCGAACGCAGTGGTAAAAAAGCTCAAGTTCGGCGACACGGGCGTCACCTGCTGCCTGGATCACCTGGGAGAAGACGGGCCGGAGTGCCTGACCGAGGGAACCATCATCTATATCAATCGAGACCACCCCTTGTACAAGAGGGAAGCGCGGAAAAAGGAAGCCCATATTCTTAATATCGCGCGCCTCATCACCCAGGAAGTCTCCTTGATGAAGGATTCGGCCAACCCGCGCGAGGCTTTCAACCGTCAATCAAAGCTCCTGCGGGATGCCTTCCGGGAAAAAGACTGATCTATTTCAAGGCTGCTTCGAATTTACCTGCAACCTCGCGCAGGTTCTCCGACCAATTTTCTGCCAGAGCATCAACCAAGGCGACCTCACCACCGATTTCCCTGGCAATCAGCTCCGCGCTTTTGGATGAAAACTGCGGTTGAACAAATATGATTCTGATGTTGTTTTCTCTGGCATGTTCAATCAGTTCCATGATTTGAGCGGGCTTTGGACTCTTACCTTCGATCTCAACGGGGATCTGGACCAGTCCGTAGCTGCGGGCAAAATAGCCCCAGGATGGGTGAAATACCATGAAGCGAAGCCCCTGCCGACCCGCAAAGATTTTCTTGAAGTCGGCGTCCAAGTCAACGAGTTCCGCCATAAAGGCGTTGTAGTTTTCCTCGTATTTGGACCGATTTACCGGATCAACTTCTAGTAAGGCGTTCAGAATCGTGCGGGCCTGCATCATCACCAGAGGCGGAGAAAGCCAGATGTGGGGGTCAAGTCCGCTGCGGACGTGCTGGCCTTCACTATGATGGGTGCCCTCGGTCATGGAAATCTTCTGAATGCCCTCATCGGTGTGCACAACCTTAATTTGCGGGTTGGTCGAGAGGATTTTTTTTAGCCAAGCGGCTTCAAATTCGATCCCGATGGCGAAATACAGCTTTGCCGTGGCAAGGGATACCATTTGGCGGGGCTTGGGCTCATAGGTGTGGGGATCGGCTCCGGGCGGCACCATGGCATGGACATCCACGAGTTCCTTTCCGATTTGTTGCACAAAATACTGTTGCGGAGCGATACTGACAAAAACCGACAGCTTTTCGTTTGATCGTGCTTCGGGCGCAAAGATGAAAATAAAAGAGCAGGCCAGCGCAATGCTCAACGTAGTGCGACGCATTTTTTACCTCCGTACTAAACGCTCATGGCCCTGCGGGCCGCCACGGTGTATGAAAATGACGCGCCGGTGTCAGGATGCGCGGTTGCGAAGAGCGGCTGACTGTCTGAATAAACCCTTAGCTCAAGCTAAACCCTGACATCACAATGGAAATAGCATAAAAATTACAACACTGGATATGTTGTCTACTGGGAAATA
>JBDNAO010000438.1:0-21321 GCA_039768375.1 Desulfobacterales bacterium
ACGTCGCCGGCACCTTCGGCACCTTCATCCAACCGGCCTCGGCCATCGGCATCGGTATGCTGCCGGACCTGCCGCTGAAGGCTTTCAAGCCGCTGGGCAACAGTTCCCTCGGCGGCGCCACCCTGCTGCTGAGCTCGGATTGTCGCATGGAAGAAATTGACCAAATTCGAGACCGCATCACCTATCTCGAGCTCAATGTCAACCAGGATTTCATGAACCGCTTTTCGGCGGCCAAGTTCCTGCCCCACACCGACCGGGGTCGTTTTCCATCCGTTCACCCACCCCCTGGTCATTGAAAAACAGGCACCCCAAAATGTGACCTTATTATTTCGTGAACCCTTAGCGTTCTATGAGGAAGAGGTGAATAAATCTGGGGTCGAGATCTGCTGTATCGACCTGGCCGTACTCGTCTTCGATTTCCAGAAACAAGTTCTCCAGCACCGGCCCGATCTTATCGGTGATCTCGTGGGAACGCATTCCGGTCAGCCCGCAAAGCCACGCAAGGAAAGATTGCTTCATGACCGGCGCGAGACGGCGCGGCCGGTCATTGCTCTGCCAGAGCTTTTCGAAAAACAGCCTGAATTCGGCCCTGGTCAGAAACCGATTTTTCTCGGTACAGCCGACCCGGTCGAGCGCCCAAATGGTCAACATCAGGTTTTTATAGGTTAAAAACCGACGTGCAGACAGCAATTCCGGCGGTATGGTCAGCAGCGAGAAAAGGTGGTCGCAGGCCATGACGGCATCCAACGCGGCGGCAGTCTGCCGCAGCTCGTCGACGGTGCTGAAATCCCGGTACATGCGGCCGGATACATAATTGTCGAAGAACATCGGTTTCTTGACCAGCAAACCGCCCAGAACGCCCAGCCAATCCTCGCCCCAAAACGTCAGGGAAAGTCCCTGGCCGGCAAACCAGGATCGACCCAGCCAACGCTGAGCGCGCCATTGCAATTCAAGCACCCGCCCATAACCGACCCTGAAAATATCGGACAACGGATGACGTTGAACCAAAGCCGCCGACAGATTGCTGACCGAATGGCCGTTCGCCTCTGTTTCGGCCGCTAAAGTCTCCAGGCCGATCGACAGGAAGTCGTTGGCCTTTTTTACCACCGCCTGCAGGTCGTCTTTGCTGTGAACCGGGGCAAAATCGGCCGCGATGATCCGATTGCAAAGACCGGCGAATTCGATCTGCAGCTGCTCCAAAACAGTCCCGGTCTCGATTTGGGCCAGCGTACCGGAAAAGATGCTGCCGCTTTCGAGCACTCCCGCCGGGTAGAGAGGAACGGGCACACTGATCTCGGCCGCCGCTCGGGGCAGAATCTTATGGTTTCGTCCAGCAAGTTGCCGCGCAGTGAGCGGTTGATAAACACCCACGGCCTCTTCGAAGGGAAGGAAACCTTTCTCTGACAGTCTGACGTTTCGCAGGCGGTAGGCCTCTTCTTCGCTTTCGGACGGTATGGCGTAAGCTGCCTCCAGCAGCAGTGTCTGGTAGGCAACGTGGTCAAAGTCCGCTAAGCTTTGGATCAATTTCGTCAGGAAAACACGAGAATTCTTTCTCTCGATGTCGCCAAGTTCCGACTCGGGTGCAAAGAGCGGGCCGGTAATCCGCACATAGAAGACACTGTCGAGCGTAAAGAAGTCTTCCCCGAACTCTGATGGATCCTGATCGTGTTCGCAGACTCTCACCTCGATGTTCTTGAATAGAAACAGCGTGAGCAGATCGGTTTTTTGTTCGATCAGCCATTTGATCGTTCGCCGGGCGTCGGCCCGGTAGAGCAGATCGAACCACCGCGTCAGCACCGCCGCCTCGATGCGGTCCCGGTGCCAGATCTCGATGTCCAGCAAGTATTCCCACTGCCGCTCGGAAGCCAGTGCCAGCAGCGGCAGGGCGTCTTCGGCTCCGATGTCGTGAATCAGTAAAAAGAGATCCTGCTCCGGGAAGGAGTGGACCAGGGCCGCCGGTTGGGCCGACTCGAGAATTCGCTGCATCATTTTTTCCGGCGGCAGCGTCAGCAGTTCTTTTCTCTGACGGTTCAGATCTGCAATGCGGGCCGGAATATTCTTGTCTGAAGTGTCTTTCATTGTTCTCTTCAAATCTCGTCGTGTTCGACACCGCCGGGGGCGAATTTCAACAGCAGGAGCATACCGGGAACAGCAATCAGCGCACAGAAAATAAAAAAAGACTCCCAGCCGAGAGACTTGGCCAGAAAACCGGTGGGCGCGGCGGCCATGACGCGGGGGACGCCCATCAGGCTCGACAGCAGGGCGTACTGGGTTGCCGTAAATTTCTTGTTGGTAATGCTGGCCATGAAAGCGACAAAGGCGGCCGTACCCATACCGCTGCTGAGGTTTTCAAACGTCACCACCCCGGCCAGCCAGGGCAGACTGTGCCCAATGCGGGCCAGCACTGCAAAACAGCCGGTGGAGGCCGCTTGCAGGAAGCCGAAAATCCACAGACTGCGGTGGATGCCGATGCGGATCATCAAGACGCCGCCGATGACACTCCCGGCGACGGTGGCCCAGAAGCCGAAGAGCTTGACGACCGCGCCGATCTCCGATTTTGAGAAACCGAGGTCCAGGTAAAAGGGAGTGGTCATGGCCGTAGCCATCGAGTCGCCGATCTTGTAAAGCAGAATAAACCCGATCATCCATAAGGCACTGCTGCGGTTGAAGTACTCGATCAAAGGCTCGATTGCGGCTTCCTTGAGACTTGCAGGCGTTCCGGACGGTGTCTCAGGTTCCGGTGTTAGAAGGGTAGTCGCCACGCCGGGCAGCAGGCAGGCGGCCATGACGAGATAGACAGCGGGAAACGGCATGTGGTCGGCCATGATCAGACCGCCGCCCGAAGCCAGGAGCATACCCAGCCGATAGCCGTTGATGTAAAGCGACGAGCCCAGGCCGAGTTCTTCATCAGCCAGATCTTCCCGTCGGTATGCATCCACCACGATATCCTGGGAGGCACTGAAAAAAGTGACCAGTAGGGCGGTACACGTCACCATCCAAGGGTTCCGGGCCGGATCGGTCGACGCGAGTCCGACGATGGCGCTCATAAGCGCCAACTGGATGACCAGCAACCAGCCTCTCCTGCGGCCAAGGAAAGGCAAAGTGAAACGGTCCACGAAAGGGGCCCAGAGAAACTTAAGCGTATAAGGAAGCCCGACCAACGCCATCAGGCCGATGACGGTCAGATCGACGCCGGCCTCCTTCATCCAGGCCTGCAGAAGACTTACGGTGAGCAGCAGGGGCAGTCCGCAGGCAAAGCCCATCAAAAGCGCCACGAGCATGCGCCGGCTGAAGACGACCCTCGCCAAGTTGGGGAGTCCGCCATTCAATCTCCGGGCGGTGGTCACGGCGGTCTCCCATGTCTTAAAGCAGCCGCGTGCCTCAAACGCCCGGGTTCGCTTTCAGCAGGTCGGCAGGCGTAACCCTGGAACCATATTTTTCTTTCAGTGCCAACAACCCGTCACGCTGCTCGTTCAAAACCTCGAACAACCGCCGGGGCAGGCTCTCCTCCTTTCCGTAAGCGTTTATCTGCAGTTCGATACGGGCCAGAATGTTGTCGATGTAAAGTGAAAACTGCTTGATATAGAGGTCTTGCGGGTAGTCCTTGGCGATAATCTCCTTGAACAGCTTCTTCAGATCCTCGTATTGGGGGAGATATCCGATGGGGGTGTCGATGGCCGCCACCTCACGGTGAGCCCTCCGGTCCAGCCACGCCAGCCAAACCTTGACGTCCCGTTTTTCGCCGAGCAGCTTCTTGGATGTGCCGCCCCGGGCCTCATCGGTCAGGAAGTAGTTCAATCCGGCCATGATCGGTTTCTTATCGTCGGATAAGCCCTTGTGTCCGAAAAACCGGAATTGGGCATCCATGTAATCCCCCAGGGCCCCCGGTATGAACGGTGCATTGGCCCACGGGGAACGTCGAACACCGGTGGCACCGACTTCCGTGGCGGTGGCGGCTGAAACGATGCAGGCACCGATCACCACTCCTTGGTCGGCATTTTTGGCCACCCAGACAGGCGGCATGGTGTCGCTGTCGCGACCACTGTAAGTGACCACGCGCGTTTCGACACCCGCGGGGTCTTCAGCGGCCGGTGAATAATTGTCCAAGGCCGACGAGGCCAACGTGCAGCGGGAGTTGGGATGAGACAACGGGATCGGTTTGCCGTTTTTGTCGACCATACCCCGCTCCCAGGGACCTTGGAAGTTAATCCCCCTGCTGGGATTCTCACCATTGCCTGCCCACTGTGGCTGACCGTTTTCATCGATCAGCACGTTGGACCAGATAACCTCTGTACCAGGATTTCGAAGGCACTTCATCAGCATAGGGTCGCCGTCCCAGTTGACGTCCTCGACGATCCCGAAGATGCCGCACTCCGGGTTGGCGGAACGGACGCTGCCGTCACTGGCGATCCACATCTGAGCCAAGTCATCTCCCACAAAGTGATTGCCGGCCATGGCGGTGGTGGTTTTACCGCATCCACTGGGAGCGGCACCGGTGACCCAGGTGATGCGGCCGCCCGGACCGTCGATCCCGGTTACAAACATGTGCTCGCTGAGTTCATTGCCACGGTTTTCGTAAATCGCCTTGTCAACCGAAAAACGGTGGTTGCCCTTTTTGAGCAGCAGGGTGTTGCCGGCATAAGTGCAGTTGATACTGTATGTGGCCTGATAACTGCGATCCATGTAAACCCGTGCGCTCGGCAGGTCTTCCGGACGGTTCAACCCTTGACTGTGGATGTTGGTATAAAAGTGCCCGAGACGTTTTACCTGTTCATCGAAATGGTCAAAGACATTGCGGTAGAGAATTTCCGCGCTGTGCGAGACATAGGCCGAACTGGTGATCTCGAGCGCCGGATTCGAGACCGGCGCACCGACCGGACCGCGCAGATAGAAGCCGACAATCATTGTCATGCCGGCCATGATGCCGGACATCTTGTCGCGGATGTCTTCAAGGGCCTCGTGCCGGTCGATTTTATTGGCCAGCGTACTGACCAGGTCCCCCGGATTGGTGAAGTAGAAGGTCCGATCGATGATTCGGCCTTGCTCCTCTCTGAGATCGTAGTGAATGGTGTGCCCCGGTATGGGCAGCTTCGACTCTTCGCCTCTTTCGAGAGCCAGGGCCCGGATGAACTGCCGGTCGGATTCGGTTCCCGTGTTGATGAACACGTGCTCCGGCCGGCACATGGCAAGGGCATTGGCAATTTTCAGCTTAACTTCGGAATGCTTGACCCGTTGCAGCCGCGAAAGTTGTTCGGCCTCCAGTTTTTCTTCGAACAGCCGCGCAGCGGCCTCCGGGGTTTTAATCCCGCCGATCTCAACGACAATGTCGACGCCTTCCCTCTTCTTCATCATAGAGCAACTCCCTCTGCAAATGCGGTGTTGAGGATCGCGAACTCGATAACATGAACAAAATGACGCATCTTGGAGCCCTTCTTCTGCGTCGCGTTATCGCCCACATACGTAAAGTTGCGACCTTCAACGCGCCGTGAACATATAGCAAGACCCTTCGACATTTTGATCGATTTATTTCGTCTCTGATCCTTAGTGGAATTTTTCGAAAACCGGCATGTGCTGTCGAATCCAGATCAAAACTTTCTCCATTTCGCGTTTCAGCTCAGACAGAGCGTTTCCCCGGTGACTGATGTGGCTTTTTTCAGCGCGGGTCAATTCGGCAAACGTTTTTTTCAAAGGGGGGTAATAAAAGATCGGATCGTATCCGAAACCGTTGCGACCGACCGGCTTCTCGGCAATCATCCCCTCGCAGCGGGCTTCGTATGTCAGGGCCTGTCCGGTCGGCACCGCAATCGAGATGACGCATTCAAAGGCTGCCCGGCGGTCGGTTTTGCCTTCCATATCTGCCAGCAGCCGGGCACAGCGGTCGGCGTCGGTGGCGTAATCTCCGGCAAAGCGCGCGGAATATACGCCTGGCGCACCGCCAAGGGTTTCGACGACCAAGCCGGAATCGTCGGCCAGCGCCGGCAATCCCAGGATCCTGGCCGTGAAACTTGCCTTTTTGTATGCATTTTCCTCGAAAGTCTGTCCGTCTTCTTCCACTTCGGGAATCGGGCCAAAGTTTTCAATATTCTCGATCTGTAAGGGAAATCCCTTCAGGAGTTCCCGGATCTCGGCTGTTTTACCCGGATTTCGGGTGGCAATAACCAGGTAAGTGGTATCCTCCATGAACGCCCTCATCGATCGAAAGGTATACTTTAGAGAGTTGAGCCCGACATGAGGCTCTTTCAGTATACCGCATACACTTTGAAAAAGAAAAAAACCAGCCTTAAAATGCTGATTGTGTGGTTTCAGTCGAATGGCATCCCATCTCATATAATCAACGGTAAAAACGATCCACCGGAGGCCATGGGAGTACATAAGTTTCATAAATTAAAGTGAAAATATAATTCATACCGGTATTTTTGTAAATGTTTTTCAATTTGCGAACACGGCTCGCTGTCCGCGACCTTGACATTGATCAGAACTATTGGTTCGCTTCCAACGAACCGTCACCCCCCCGCATCGGCATAAATTCAGGTGTTTGTGCGGCATTTGTGATTCGGCTTGTGATCTCTGCCAGGCGTCCTTTCGACAATTGGGCCTGCTTTGTGGTACGGGTCAGGTGGTCAGTTCTTTACAAAAACCGACCCTTGTGTGATAAAATGCCGCATCGGGTTCACGCAAAGATAAGATCGCAATTTCAAGCGTTGAGGCGCCTGTCCGGCAAGGCGCGAGAACGCAGGAATATCCGTATATCCCGAATTTTCGCGCCTGAAGCCGGTCGGGATGAATCGGCGTCCAAAATATGACGTGTCTTCGAGTGAGCCCTTAATCACCTGGGCAGCGCAAGTCCCGGTACAGAATGCACCCTTTCCTGATAATTTGCCTATGCTCCAGGAACTATCCATCCGCAACTTTGCCATCATAGATGACTTAAGAATCCAATTCGCGCCAGGTCTCACCATCCTGAGCGGCGAAACCGGTGCCGGCAAGTCGATTCTCATCAATGCCATCAACCTTGTGCTCGGTAGTCGGGCATCGGCCGCCCTGATCCGCACCGGCTGCGAGGCAGCCGAGTTGGAGGCCCTATTTCAAGTTTCACCGCGAAGTGCCGCGGCCCGGATCATGGACGCGAAGGGATACACGTCCAGTGACGGCTTGCTGATTCGGCGCATCGTCTCCCGCACAGACAACAACCGGATTTACATCAACGGCCGCCTGGCCACTATGCAGCTTCTATGCGCCATCACCGAAAATTTGGCCAGTATCTCCGGACAACATGTTCATCAAAGCCTCCTGAAAGAGGAACATCACCTTTTGATTCTGGATCAATTCGGTGGATTGGTGCCCATGCGCCTGGCGATTTTCGAGAACTACCACGAAATGCTGCCGCTGATGGAAAAACTGGAGCGCCTGAGGGCGCTCAAAAACCGGCGGGCACAGCAGGTCGAACTCCTCCAATTCCAACGCGGAGAGATCGAATCCGCCGCCCTGACCGAACGCGAAGACGCTCGCCTCGAACAGGAGCGCAACCGGTTGAGGAACAGTGAATTGCTCTTGCAAACGGTTTACCAAACAGTCGAAGAA
The DNA here is from genome assembly GCA_039768375.1 of Desulfobacterales bacterium. Taxonomy (GTDB): domain Bacteria; phylum Desulfobacterota; class Desulfobacteria; order Desulfobacterales; family SG8-13; genus JARFQH01. Next base: position 7,582 of record JBDNAO010000438.1, read on the forward strand.
ATTTACAGCGAGCAGGGCTCGGTGGCCGAAAAGCTGGCGGCCGTGCAAAAAAACCTCGAAAAAGCCAACCGGCTCGATAGTGCCCTCTCCCCAGGAGTCGACCATCTGACCCAAATCAATTTTCTGTTGGAGGAACTGGTCGACCACCTCCGGAGCTATCTAAAAACGGTTGAGACGGACGAAAACCGCTTGGAGGCGGTGGAAGAACGATTGGATCTGATCAACAAACTCAAGCGGAAATACGGCGGCTCCCTGGAGGCGGTTCTTGCCCATAGCGAGGCCATTTCGCTGGAACTGACTGAAGTCGAAAATGTCGATGAACAGATTACCGTTACTGAAAAGCATCTTGCTGGCTGTCACGGCCGACTGGCAGAGTCGGCGCAAAACCTGTCACATCAGCGCCGAAAGACCGCGAAAGCACTGGCGCATGAGGTGGAAGCCGAGCTGAAGAACCTGAAAATGGGCCGGACCCGATTTGAGGTGGCACTGCATCGTGTGCCGAGTGGCGACGGGACATCCGCCTTTCTGCAGGTCAATGGAATGCAGGTTTTTGAGTCGGGCTTCGACCGGGCGGTCTTCAGGATCGCTCCGAACGTCGGTGAGGAACTCAAACCTTTAACCGCCATTGCTTCGGGGGGAGAGCTCTCACGAATCGTCTTGGCGTTAAAATCCATCCTGGCTGCGACCGATGCCGTCGAAACCGTCATCTTCGATGAAGTGGATGCCGGTATCGGCGGCGGCACGGCTGAGGTCGTTGGACTCAAGCTTCTCGAGCTTTCCGCTCACCATCAGGTCATCTGCATCACTCACCTGCCTCAAATCGCCAAATTCGGAGCCCATCACTTCAGCATTTCTAAAAAAGTCCTCAAAGGCCGAACCCTGACGGCCATAACGGTCCTGGACGAAAAAGGCCGCGTCGAAGAGCTCGCACGGATGCTTGGCGGTGTCGACATCACCCCGACCACACTGAACCATGCCCGGGAGCTGTTGAAACAAAGATAGGACTGTCGGGATCTCCATATATGGATGAAATGGATAAGTTGTTTTAATTCCTTGACATTTAAAGCTATATTGAATATCTTTAAGGTTTATAATAAATATTCGAGGCGAGGGACCAATCGATGCCGATCTATGAATTCAAGTGTTTGAAATGTAACGAATGTTTTGAAATCTTAGTCATAAGCAACAAGGATCCGGTCGAAATGCGGTGTCCGGCGTGTGGCGCGGAAGACTTCGAACGCATTCTCAGTTGTGCCAGCTATTCCATGAACGGTGGTGCAGGTTCTGGTCAGGGCGTGAAGTCCAAAACGCGAAACTGTTCGGGGGGATCCTGCAGCACCCTCGAAATTCCCGGGCCGTCTCGATAGGATCATGACCGCCGCCCCATATTATCCTTCCGTGTATAGACACAAAAAACGGCCGGCTGCTAAGCAATCAGCGGCGACGTTCGCTCGCTATCGATAGGCGCCAAAATGATTCAGCAGATTCACAAGCAGGAAAAAGAACAATTCAAAAAGCTTTTTAAGCAGGAGCGTATTGACCGCTTCGAAGACCGTTTTAAAGTCTTGGATACCTTTCTCAAAACCGAACAGCATGTGACCGAAGTCGAGATGACGCGGCTCCTGCAGGAAAACGGCAATGAGCTTTCGGGCGACTTTGTCAAGGACACCCTGCACCTGATGTGCCGTTTCGGCTTTGCCCGCGAAAACCGGTTTGATAACGGCACGGTTCGCTACGAACACCTCCATCTCGGTGACCATCACGATCACATGATCTGCACGAAGTGCAAAAAAATTTTTGAGTTTCGCAACGACCAGATGGAAGCCCTGCAAGTCAATATCGCAGCCGCTGTCGGTTTCCACATCTTGCAGCATAAAATGGAGATCTACGGTATTTGCGCTGAGTGCTTGAAGGACCGTGCATTAGTGATGCCGCTTGATTTGGCCCGTCCGGGAGAGAGGCTTGTGATCAAGCAGATCAGCGGCGGGGCCGGTGCCAGGATGCGGTTGCTGACAATGGGACTTCGAATCGGCGATCCTATCGAAGTCATTACCAATCAAAACAAGGGCCAGGTCGTCATAGCGGCCGACTTCAAGCGCTATGCTCTCGGCCGCGGGCTAGCAGAAAAAATCATGGTGGAGCCGGTGCGGCGATGACCATGGAAAAATTGTAAGCGTTCACAGGGCACCGCATCTGCCTTGTTGTCGGGCACTTGAAGTACAAAAGTACGTCCGCGCGCCCGACGCCTTGCATCTGCGGCACCCTGTAAACGCTTACAATTAGGTGGTTTGATGCGCATCGGACTTTGCAACCCTGTGAACGGTTACGAAAAATCTGACGAAAAACCGCAGGCCACTATTGCAAAACAAAATGACCAGAGCTGCCGCCTCTTACATTAGACTGATCGAACGGGGTAAATTGGCGGATAAAATCCGTTCGGCACGATCGATGCTGCACACTTGCACCCTGTGTCCCCGCGAATGCCGTGTTGACCGTCTAGCGGGTCAAACCGGCGTCTGCAAAACCGGCGCATATGCGTGGGTGTCCAGCTACACACCCCACTACGGCGAAGAAGCACCGCTGGTGGGCACCAACGGCTCCGGAACGATATTTTTCACCCATTGCAACCTGCTGTGCATCTTTTGCCAGAACTTTGACATCAGCCATGAGGGTATCGGTCAGGAAGTCAGTGCCGAACAACTGGCCGCGATAATGATCGATTTACAGCGCATGGGCTGCCATAATATCAATTTTGTGACACCCTCACACGTCGTCTGGCAGATTTTGGAAGCCCTGGCCATTGCCGCCGAAAATGGGCTTCGGGTGCCACTGGTCTACAACAGCGGAGGCTACGACCGGGTCGAGACACTGCAATTGCTCGAAGGCGTCTTCGACATATACATGCCGGATTTTAAATTCTGGGACCCCCGGGTGGCTGAAGAAACTTGCAACGCCTTCGACTACCCTGAGGTTGCCCGCAACGCTTTACGGGAAATGCACCGCCAGGTCGGTGACCTTGTGATCGATGGCAACGGAATCGCCAGACGCGGTCTTCTGGTTCGACACCTTGTTTTGCCCGAAGGCCTGGCCGGCACGCGTGAGATCATGCGGTTTATCGCCGATGACATATCGGCCGATACCTATGTTAACATCATGACCCAATACAGGCCCTGCGGCCGCGCCGCCGAAGTCCGAGAACTGGCGGCTTATCCCACTGAAAACGACTTCCAAAAGGCCCGTCGGGCCGCTATAGAAGCAGGAATCCGGCGTCTCGACCGCCCCGGGCGTGTTTTCGCGCTGCGGTAGGCTGAAATCGACTTCGGAACAAAGCGAGCGATTAGAATAATGGAACGTATATATGCGGTTGGCGATATCCACGGGTGCTATGATAAACTTCTGGTATTGATGGAAAAAATAGACATCGATTTCGAGTTCGACACTCTGGTTTTCCTGGGAGACTATATCGATCGTGGGCCGCAGTCCTTCGAGGTCGTCGCCTACCTGGCCGACCTGAAACAAAGATACGCCAATACCATTTTTCTGAAAGGCAATCACGAGGAGATGCTCGAAAAATACCTCTCCGGCGAGGACCGGATCACTTATTTGGTCAACGGCGGCCAGCAAACACTGGAGAGTTATATGAACCGTCCCCGGCCGGAGGGTGAACCGGTGATACCGAGAACGCATCTCGAGTTTTTCAAATCCCTGCGGATCTATCACGAAACCCAAAATTACATCTTCGTTCACGCCGGTCTAAAAAACAAAGTGCCGCTCGAAAAACAGAAAACAGAGGACCTTTTATGGATTCGAAGGCGCTTCATCGAATCGAAGTACGATTTTGGCAAGATGGTCGTATTCGGCCATACACCGTTGCACGAACCGCTTCTTTTGCCGAATAAAATCGGCATCGATACCGGTGCCGTCTACGGCAACCGACTCACCTGTGTGAGGTTGCCGGAACTGGTTTTTTACACAGTCTGATGGCCTTGACTGCAACCCATATTGATCACCGCCCATGGATGTCACCAATGAGATATGGCACTTTGATGGTGCTGGCTTTTTGGGTCGTCTTCACTCAATCCGCCTTGGCCGAGCGGCTTGCAATTACCGCCACAATCGCTAATATTCGTTCCGGTCCGGGGTCTACATACGACATTCTCTGGAATGTACAGCAATACTATCCCTTCGAGGTCATTAAAAAAAAGGGGGTCTGGTATCAGTTTCGTGATTTCGAGGGTGACACGGGATGGGTCCACGATTCTCTGACCGGCAAGATCCCGTGTGTCATAACCACCAAACCGCAATGCAATGTCCGCAAGGGACCGGGGACCGAGTATGAAATTCTTTTTTCGGTCGGCAGCGGAGTGCCCTTCAAAGTCCTCGAGCAGAAGGGCAACTGGTTCCACATCCTGCACGCGGATGGTGACAAAGGCTGGATTCACAACTCGCTGGTTTGGTAAATGAGCCGGCGGCGTCGACGAAAAAGGCCGAGCAGGAGCCCGTCGTTTTGCCCCAGCCGCAATAGCGACACATGAGCTGTGAAGAGCCTGTCTTTCGATAAAGGGATCTATGTATGGATGCGCAGTTAAAGTTTAAGCCGGACAGCCAGCTGATCGTAGGGGTTGGGTCAGCCCTGGTAGACATACTCACCCACGAAAATGAAGCGTTTCTGGAGCAAACAGGTGCCGTCAAGGGGGGCATGACCCTGGTGGAAAAAGACTTTATCGAAGCTGTCTTGGCTCGTTCCTCCGGCGAGCGCAAGATCGTGCCGGGGGGATCAGCCTGCAATACGGTGGTGGGTGTGGGCCGGTTGGGTGGTCGGGCCCGTTTTGTCGGCAAGTGCGGTAACGGAGAGTGGAGTCGCTTCTTTCGTGAAGATTTGCTGCGCCAAAACGTGGAGCCAGCTCTTTTCGGCTCCGTTTCGCCCACAGGCCGGGTGCTGTCGATTATTACGCCCGACGCACAGCGATCGATGTTTACCTATCTGGGCGCATCTTCGGAAACCCAGCCCGCGGAACTGACCAACGGCTGTTTTGAAAACGCGGCTGTTGTGCATATTGAAGGGTACCTGCTGTTCAGTCCGGAACTGATGTTAACGGCCGTGCGTGTCGCGCGTGCGGCCGGTGCTCTGATCTCGCTCGACTTGGCCAGCTTTACGGTCATCGAGGAATCCCGAGACTTGCTGGATCGAATTGTCAAGGAATACGTCGACATCGTTATCGCCAACGAAGATGAAGCCCGCGCATTCACGGGTCTCACCGACGAGCAGCAGTCCTTGGCGGTTCTGGCGCAAAAGGCCGATATTGCCGTGGTCAAGCTCGGCGAACGGGGCAGCACCATCTCCCACCAGGGCCGAATGATGCGCATCGATCCGCTGGGGTCCGGCCAGGCGGTGGATACCACAGGCGCCGGCGATCTCTGGGCTTCCGGCTTTTTATACGGACTGGTAAACGGATACCCGTTGGAGCGGTGTGGTCGGATCGGCTCGGCTTGCGGTTACGAAGTGTGCCAGGTTATCGGCGCTGCCATTCCGGAAGAAGGCTGGCGGCGCATAAGGAAAATGATAGAGGAGAGCCAAAATGGCGATTAAAAAAAAGGTCTCGCGTAAACAACTACTCAAGGAACCCGATGAGTTCCTAACCCTGTCGGCCCGGTTGTTCCAATATGTTGTCAAACACAAATATCAGATGCTCGCCGCTTTAGGTGGCGTGATTCTGATCGTCTTAACCGTTTCGGGGTGGAGCTATCATTCCCGCCAGCGCGCCAACGAGTCCCTGGCGCAGCTGCAGAAAAGCTGGAATCGGTACGAAACGCTGCGCAACGGGAAGGACAAAGATCCGGTGCTGGCATACCAAGAGGTCAGGACCGAATTCGAGCAACTGATTGCCGATTCGGGTGACAAACCGGGCGGAAAAATGGCGCGCGTTATCTTTGCCGATATTTGCTATGATGCCGGCGAAGCAGACAAAGCCATCGTCCTGTATCAAAGCGCGCTGGAAGATTTTACGCAACCGTTTTACAGAGACCAGATTTTAAACGGTTTGGGCTATGCCTATGAGGCAAAGAAGGAATACGAAACCGCATTGGAATATTTTGGAAAAATTTCCGTGGGGAACGACCCGGTGCTTAGAGCCGAGGCCCTTTTCAACATGGGCCGCCTGTACGCGGCACTGGGCAACGCAGAAAAAAGTCAGCAGGCCTACCAGAAAATCGTCGCCGATTCACCGCAATCGTTTTACGCCGAGTTGGCAAAAGAACGGACGGGAAACAAAGCGGTCGAACCAACCGCATCTTCAAACTGAATACGAAGGCTACCGAGACCCGATGTCCAGGTTGTACTTCTTGATCTTTTGATTCAGACCGCTTTTGCCGATCCCGAGCAACTCCGCCGCCCGCGACTGAATGTAGCCGGTTTTCTTCAAGGCTCTCAAGATCATGGTTTTTTCGATCATCGTCAGAGTGTCGTACAGTTTAGCATCCGCCGGAACACTCTCTATGTAGAGGTCGTCGTGGGCAGTTTCCTTGAAGCTTTTCGGTAGGTCTGCTGGGGTGATGACGCCGCCCGGGCTCATGATCATAAGACGCTCGATGAGGTTTTCGAGTTCCCTCACATTTCCCGGCCAACTGTACTCGTAGAAGAGCCGTTCAACGTCGGGGTCGATCCCGGTCACCGGCACGCTGTGCTTGCGTTCATCGGCGTACTTCTTGATGAAGTGATCCAACAACAGCCGGATATCCTGCTGTCGTTGCTTGAGCGACGGCAGGGCGATATGAACGACGTTGAGACGGTAATATAGGTCTTCACGAAATCGTTCCTTTCTCATTTCCTCTTTCAGGTTACGGTTGGTGGCGGCAATGACCCGGATGTTGACCGCTATCGGTTTCGTGCCGCCCACCCGTTCGAAAACCTTTTCCTGCAGCACCCGCAAGAGCTTCACCTGCAGGCCGGTTGACATATCACCGATTTCATCCAGAAAAAGGGTACCGGAATCGGCCAGTTCGAAGCGTCCCTTCCTCATCGACACCGCACCGGTAAAAGCGCCCTTTTCATGTCCGAACAGCTCACTTTCAAGAAGTGTTTCGGCCAGTGCGGAACAGTTAACTGCTACAAAAGGCTTTTCCCGGCGCGGGCTGTTAAAGTGGATCGACTTCGCCACCAGTTCTTTACCGGTGCCGCTCTCGCCTTCGATCAGAACGGTGGCATTGCTGGGAGCGACCTTGCGTATCGTATCAAAGACCTGCTGCATGACCTTGCTCTTACCGATGATGTTGCCGAAGCTGTACTGGGAGGAAACGGCGTTGCGCAGAACCCTGTTTTCCTTGATCACACGAAACATTGCGACGGCTTTTCGGACGTAGATGATCAGCCGATCGTTGTCAAAAGGCTTTAAAATATAACTGTAGGCGCCCTTCTGCATGGCTTCCACCGCCTTGTCCACGGTCCCGTGGGCCGTCATCATGATTACCGGCAGTTCCGAATCTCTGGTCTTGATTTTCTCGAGCAGTTGAATACCGTCCATCAACGGCATTTTCATGTCCGTCAGGACCAAGTCCACGTCCGAACCCTCCAGGATCTCAAGTGCTTCGGGGCCGCTGTTGGCGGTCAATGTTTCGAATCCCTCCTCTTCCAGGACGGCACCCAGAATCCGTGTGTAGTTTTTCTCGTCGTCGACGATGAGAACGGTTTCCATGGTTATCCTTTCTGTTGGAGGGGTAAATCAATGATAAACCGCGCCCCTCCATCGGAAGCATTTTCGATAAATATATCTCCGCCGTGTGCTTCAACTATGTTCTTCACGATCCCCAGCCCCAAACCGGTTCCCTTGTCCTTAGTCGTGAAGAAGGGGTCCCATACTTTTCCCAGGATTTCCTGCGGTACACCGCCCCCCTGGTCCGCGATGATCACTTCTATCAGATCCGGCTTGGCCTGTACCTGGAGGAAAATCTGGCCTCCATTTGGCATCGCCTGTAAAGCGTTGATGAAAATATTGAGAAATGCCTGATAGAGCATGTCTGCGTCCGCGGTCACCGCCGGCAGGTTGTCACCGATGGTCTTGTGGACGCTGTATCCCTTGCCCTCCAAGTGCATTGAAAGGAAGGTCAGATTTTTTTCTAGAACATCTTCTATCCGGCAGGGGGCGAGGCGCGGCGTTCGCGGCCGGGCGTATTTCAAGAAGTCTGTTATGATGTTGTTCAGACGGCTTGATTCTTCGATAACGATATCCGGAATGGTGTTGTTCGGATCAAATCCGGTCATCTTTTTTTTGAGCAGCTCGGCGGAGCTGCGAATAATGCCGAGGGGGTTACGGATCTCGTGGGAAATTACCGCGGCCATTTCGCCAAGCGCAGAAAGGTGTGCGGTTCGGTTGAGTTGTTCCTTCAGGCGCAGCCGCTCTTGCGCCCGCTGCTCGATGATCCCTTCGCCCCTTTTGACCACGAATATCAAAACCAGAAAGAGCACCAGCATGACCAATGTGCTGGTGGTCACGACATAAACTTGGTATTTGAAAATCGATTTGTATTCGTCGGATAGGTCCTGCACAATTTCGATCACCCCCAATACCGGTCCGGAAATCCGGGACGGCAGCTGCTCCGCGCGCAGCGGCGCATAGGTAATAAACCGGCTTTCTTTCGGTATGCCGAAAAGGATCTCTAAGAAATTGCCGCGCTGAACCTGGCGGGAAACTGAATTGCCGTCCACCGCTGTCTGGTAGCCGGTGCCCCCCATGTTCGTTTTGCCGATCAGCTCCTGTTTGAAGCTGTAAGAAATGACATTGTTCATGTCGTAAATATTGACCGTCTCGACCTTGAAACTGTGCAAGGTATTGCGCACCACCTTATCCATGAGTTCATACTGTTCCTGGTTTCTGAGCTGAATCTTACCGTAGCGCAGGACAACGGGCATGATAAACTGCAAAAAAATCTGATGATTAAGGTTTTCGATGATCAAAAGGGCATATTCTTCACTCTTTTCACGCTGCATGGCGCGCGCCCAATGGGTGTTCAGCATCGACAGGATGATGGTCCCCATGAATATCAATATCAGGCTGGTGACGGTAAAGTACTTTACCAGTCGGAACGGTTTGGATCTTTCTTCAACCGTTTGGTCGTTCGATTTCAAAACCTGTTCACCTTTCGGCAGAGAGATAGCTTCCATAGTGGGCTGTTGCAGTGAGTAATGCTTCCTTTAACTAGCTTAAATGATAAGGCCTGCTGAAACCCTCCGGCACAATTAAAATGGTATCAGCCTGTCGCGATGCAAAGTTAGCACGCCAGGATCAAAATATCAATCAACACCAGCCAAAGAATCACAAGGCTGCCGTCCGCATATAACCGACACTTTTGAATAAGACTTTACTGCTGCCCGTCCGCCGGCCTTCACTTGGAGCGACAAAGCGTCGAAAAATCAGCGCCGACGGCATCAGGCATGAACTCGTCATTTTATTTGGATCAAACAGCCCGGTCGATTAAACTTTCGCCCAAAAAGGCCGATAAAGAAAATTAAGCCCGCCACTCTATACCGGTTTCAGGAACTTGACATCGAGGTAAACAAAAGTTTGCGCTTTAAACCTGACAATCGCCGCCGGAATTCGATACATCAACCGGAAGAAGGCCACCGACGGATAAAAAAATAGGGTACCGGATTCCCACTTTTTGTGTTACAATGTATTTTTATTGCATAGCTAAAGTATAGACACCCAAGATATGGGTCAATACAAAACTTTTAAGCCCAATATAGTGTAACTAGTTATAATTATGTATAATTATGATATAATTAATTTGACTTATGCATGGCAGTATGCGATCATTGACAATAACGAGCTGGATGAAATGCCTCGCAATTTTCAGAGGCCAATATTATTCACTGCTATTCCAAATTACGGCAACAGACCCGGTTAATGCAAAAAAACACCTTAAAAAAAGTAAGGGAAGCGCGGTTGATGAGCAAAACCGAACTCGCACGAACCGCTGGGGTTTCACCCATAACAATTTCACGCATCGAAAACGGATTGCCGTGCCGCATGGCAACCCAACGCAAAATCATTCTGGCTTTAGGGCTGAAACTTTCAGACAAGCGCAAAATCTTTAAAGATTAAGAGAGCTCCTATGCTATTCGGAAAAAAAGACCATCTCGTCGGCTTGGACATCGGCTCAAGGACAATCAAGGCTGCTGAAATCGGCGACACCACCAAGGGTCGGACCCTCAAACGTTTCGGCATGGTCGACATCACACCAGGTCTTATCGAGGATGGGACCATCAATGAACCGGAAGAGGTTGCCGAAAAAATCAAAGAACTGTTCAAAACCTTCAACATCCGCGAAAAAAATGTTGCTGTATCCATTGGCGGCTATTCGGTCATCGTAAAAAAAATCAACGTCCAGACGATGGCCGAGGATCAACTTCAGGACACCATTCATTTCGAGGCCGAACAGTACATTCCTTTCGACATCAGTGATGTCAACCTCGACTTTCAGATTCTCGGTCCGAACGAAAACAATCCGAACCAGATGAACGTGTTCCTGGTGGCCGCCAAGAAAGAAATGGTCAATGATTACATTAAGCTGGTGAACCTGGCCGGATTGAATCCCTGCATTATCGATGTCGAAGCATTTGCACTCCAGAATATTTTCGAAATAAACCATGAAGTGAAAGATGAAAATCTCGCCCTGATCGACATCGGCGCCAGCAAGACCTCGCTTAACATTCTTAAGGGCAGAAATTCGGTTTTCATGCGGGATGTCTCCCTTGGATGCGGGCAGATCAACCAGAAAATTATTTCCTTGGTAAACTGCTCCTTCGATGAGTCTGAGACAATTAAACTTGGCGGACAAACCGATAAAATTGCTCCAGAGGATTTAAAGGAAATCGTCATCGGAGTCGTTTCGGACTGGTGCACGGAAATCCGACGGGCGATTGACTTTTTCTACTCGACCTACCCAGAAGATCAAATCAAAGGCATTATGCTCAGCGGTGGCGGCGGTAACATCGCTGACTTCCGCCAGTTGCTGGCATCTGAAACGTCATCTGAAGTGACGACCATCAATCCCTTCGGAAACTTTGTATTGGACAGCAGCTTCGACCCTGCGTACATCGAACAAATTGCACCCCAGGCCGCAATCACAATGGGTCTGGCCATAAGGAAGATTGACGATAAATGATACGCATCAACCTTTTGCCCTTTCGGGCCGCCCGGAAAAAAGAGAATATTCGGCGCCAGATTTCGGTCTTCTTGCTTTCATTTTTTCTGATGCTGGCCGTCCTTATCTATTACAACATCCATTTGGGTGGGCAGATTAAGGATCTCAAAACCGACGTGGACGCCACGAAGAATGAGGTCGCAAAATATCAGAAAATTACCAAACAGATCGAGGAAATAAAGAAAAAACTTGCGATTCTGGAGAAGAAAACCGAAGTCATCCGCAAGCTGGAAACCAATCGGTTCGAACCGGTCGAGATGCTCGATAACATGTCGGGAAAAATCATCGCCAACCGGATGTGGTTTACTTCATTCAATGACAAGCCCCAAAATGTTAAGATTGATGGTATCGCCCTGGACAACAAGACAGTGGCGGACTTTATGACCCGTCTGGAGGGTACCGGGCTGTTCGGTTCCGTACGCCTGCAGACCATTCAGAAACATGTGGTCAAGGGCTCGGGGCTGAAAAAGTTCTCCATCACCTGCAGTAAATCAGTACCCAACGCACCGGAAAAAGGGCAAAAGAAAAGAACATAATCATGAAAAAGACCTCTCTCTCTTTAGACGCTTTTGAACCTTTTATCGACAAGATCGAAAAACTTTCAAAGCTCTACCGGATCCTGATCAGTGCCGGCACATTTCTGGTCTTCATCGGCGTGGCTGTTTTCTTGTTCTACATGCCCAAATACGAGACCATCGCCAATCTCGAAAAGGAACTGGCAAAATTGGACAAGGAGCTTCAGACGGCGAAGAGCAATGCCAAAGACCTGAAAAAGTTTCAGCAGAAGATGAAGGATGCAGAGGAACAATTTAAAATCGTCATGAAATCCTTGCCGGAGAAAGAAGAAATCCCGTCACTGCTGACCAGCATTTCAGATTCCGGCAAGGAATCCGGGCTGGAGTTTCTCCTTTTTCAGCCGAAGAAAGAGATACCGAAAGAATTTTACGCCGAAATTCCCGTTGCCATGAAAGTAACCGGCAAATTTCACAACATCGCCATCTTTTTCGATCGGGTCGCCAGATTATCGCGGGTTGTCAATATCCGAGACATTTCCATGAAACCGGCCAAGGACAACTTGTCCCTGACCACATCATGCACCGCCGTAACGTATAAATTTATCGAGAACAAACCGGCACCGAAGAAAAAGAAGTCAAAAAAGAAAAAATAACCCTTTTCAAAAAGCAGAAACGATCAGCTATGAATACACTGCGCGGCATCATTTCACTGACCATGTTGTCTTTTCTTGTTACGGCGACCGGGACCTGGGACAACCAGGCTCTGGCGCTTGCAAAGCCTACGGTGGTGCGGAAAAAGATCCAGATACCGCCAGCATCCCGCGATAAAAAGCCTAGCGTAGTCGTTCCTACCCTGTCGCCCAAGGCCGATATCGCCAAAGCCAAAACGGTACAAAAGCGACGGCCGACGCCGGTTGCGAAGACAGACGGCGCCGATCCCAGAGCGAAATCGGATCTTGCATCTGCTCCGTCGGAGAAAAGTAGTCCGTTGGTGATGGCTCAAAAATCACCGACCCCGAAAGTTCCACCTAACGCGCGCTCCGAACCCCGGCAGGTGGAGCCGGTATCTACGGCTGATGCCGCGGCCGCAGCGCCGCCGACACCCATCACAGTTGCAGAGTCTGCAGGGCCACCGCTTTCTCAAGGGACGCCTTCGGCTGAGGTCGTCGAACCTGCTGTAACCGTGGCGACCGTAACTGTCACCGAAGATAGACCGCCCTCCATTGTCGATAGAACAAAGGACGGCGATCCGCTGCCATACAACCCGCTGGGCAAGATCGACCCATTTGAACCGCTCTTTAAAGACGAGCCCGAACTTGCGCCGTCCAAATCTAAAAGGAAAAAGCGGATTCCCCGGACACCGCTTGAAAATATCGACCTGGGTCAACTAAAATTGGTCGGCGTCATTTTGGCCTCCAGCGGCAACCGGGCGCTGGTGCAGGAAGCCTCGGGAAAGGGCTATATCATCAAGGAAGGAACCTATATCGGTGTGAATTCAGGGAAGGTGACCGAAATAAAAAATGATCGCGTCATCGTAGAGGAAGAAATCGAAGACGTTGTCGGCAAACCGACAATTCGCAATAAAGAACTCGTACTCCCGAAACCCCCCGGAGAATGATCACATGAGCACCTCAATTGTAAGATTCAACAAACGCGCAGCACTGGTCATTTTTCTGATTGCCGTGCTTGGACTGTCAGGCGGGTGTGCCGCCAACAAACCGGTGGCAATGGAAACGCCCAGCGAACAGCAGGCAGCCAGCGCCAAGAGCATCTCGGCGATTATGGTCACCGAGAATGCGGAATCCTGCATTGTACAGGTTGAAGGCAACAGCCAACTCACCTATACGTCCGTTAAGCAGGATTTCCCTCTGGGCGTTCTATTTTATTTTCGAGACACCAGCATCGATAGCGCCGTCGCTCCTCAAGCCGTAACGGAAAACTCACTCATCGAATCGGTCGAGGCGGCACAGATCAGTGAAGATCAGGGCATGTCCCGGCTTTTTATCGCCTTGAAACAGGATGCGCC
>JBDNAO010000439.1:0-2742 GCA_039768375.1 Desulfobacterales bacterium
ATCCTGGAAAGATCGACCTCGGCGATGATGCTCACGCCGCCGGCGATATCAACCGCCTTGCCCTGGGCCCCGCTCATCCCGCCGAGTCCGGAGGAGATGAACAGACGGCCGGCCAGGTTTTCTTCACGCGCCAGTCCGAGCTTTAGCCGACCGGCGTTCAAGACGGTGCTGTAGGTTCCGTGCACGATTCCCTGGGGGCCGATATACATCCAGCCGCCGGCCGTCATCTGGCCGTAATTGGCCACGCCGAGGGCCGTGGCGCGGCACCAGTTCTCCGTGTTGTCGAAAGCTCCCACCATCAGGGCGTTCGTGATGATAACGCGCGGGGCGGTTACCGATGACGCAAACAGACCGAGAGGATGACCGGAAGCCACCACCAGAGTCTGGTCACGGGTCATGATTTCCAGATAGCGTCTGATCAGGTGGTACTGCATCCAGTTCTGACAGGCCTGACCGGTCTCCCCGTAGGTCACGAGTTCGTAAGGATAGAGGGCGATCTCGAAGTCCAGATTGTTGTCGATCATGACCTGAAAAGCACGGCCTTCGAGGCAATTGCCCTGGTAGCTGCCGATCGGCAGTCCCCGGATGCGGCCTGCCGGTCGGAACCGATAGCCGTAGATCCGTCCGCGCGTCAACAGCTCGTTCAGGAACTCCGGGGCCAGGACGCGATGCCACTCTTCGGGAACATAGCGCAGCGCATTTTTCAAGGCGAGTTCGGTATCGTGGCGGGAGAGAGGAAAATGTCTTTTGGGGGCCCGGCGGATGCCGTCGACAAATGCCGGCACGGTCGGCAGGTCGCCGAAAACCTGATCCAACCGGACTCTCATGGCGGCGGCGATTTGACGGTTGTCGATCATGGGTGTGTTCCTTTGCCGGTGAGGGCGTTGTGCAGCATAATGAACAATATGCGAACCCGCCTGAAAAAATCAAGACTTGCAGCGGGATTGTGTTTTCGCGGCAACTGTACTATCGAATACAGGTGATGCTTGAAAAATCGAGGTTGTCGATAGACGTCATAATGGAAACGGTATTGAGATGAAGACGATACAAGTAGGAATCGAGGGCTTGACACTGACCGACCTGGTGACAGTGGCCCGCAATGGCGGCCGGGTTGAGCTGAGCGCCGAATCGCAAACCCGCATCCGTGAAGCCCGCCGGTTGATCGACCGCTGGGTTGCCGAAGGCCGCACCATTTACGGTGTCACCACCGGTTTCGGGGCGCTGAGCGATGTGGCCATTTCCGGGACGGATACCCGCCGGCTTCAGGAAAACATCCTCATGAGCCATGCCGCCGGCGTGGGGGCGCCCCTCGACGAAGAGACGGTCCGGGCCGTCATGCTCCTGCGCATCAAAGACATGGCGCGGGGACACTCGGGCATCCGCTTGGAGACGGTCCATTTTTTACTCGACCTGCTCAACAGCGGCGTCTGTCCTGTGGTACCAGAGAAAGGGTCGGTGGGAGCCAGCGGAGACCTGGCACCCCTGGCCCACCTGTCCCTGATTCTGCTCGGCAAGGGCGAGGCCTTTTTCGAGGGCGAACGGATGTCGGGTGCCCGAGTTCTCAAAAGATGCGGTCTGGCGCCGATCCGGCTCGAATCGGCCGAGGGCCTGGCCCTGGTCAACGGCACCCAGGTAATGACCGCTATCGGCGCACTGGCGGTCTACGACGCCCTGCAATTGTCCCGGCTGATCGACATCGCCGCCGCCATGAGCCTCGAGGTGCTGATGGGCAGCCGCACCGAGTTCAACCCGCGCATTCACCGCGTCCGCCCTCACCCCGGCCAGGCCGCGGCCGCCGACAACATGGAGCGCATCATTCAGGACAGCGAGATCATCACCTCGCACAAGGACTGCTTCCGCATTCAGGACGCCTATACCCTACGGTGTTCCCCGCAGGTCCACGGCGCCACCAAGGATGCACTGGCCTATGCCCGCAAGGTCATCGAAACTGAAATGAACTCATCTACCAACAACCCGTTGATATTTGCCGATCAGCAGGATTTTCTGCTGGGCGGCAATTTCCACGGTCAACCGGTGGGGCTCGCCCTCGATTTTCTCGGCATAGCCGTCGCGGAGTTGGCGAATATTTCCGAGCGCCGCATCGAAAGGTTGGTCAATCCTCATCTGAGCGGGTTGCCCGCGTTTCTGGTCATGGACGGGGGCTTGAACTCGGGTCTCATGATCGCCCAGTACACCGCCGCCGCCCTGGTCTCGGAAAACAAGGTTCTTTCTCACCCGGCCAGTGTCGACTCCATCCCCACCTCCGCCAACAAGGAGGATCACGTCTCGATGGGCTCCATCGCTGCCAGGAAAGGCCGCACCATTGTCGATAATGCCCGGGATGTGGTGGCCATTGAACTGCTGTGCGCCGCTCAGGCGCTCGATCTTTTCACCAATCTGAAACCCGGCCGAGGTAACCGGGCCGCCTACGATGTGATTCGCCAAACGATCGACCACCTCGAGACCGATCGCATTCTGGCCGAAGATATCGTCCGCATGCGCACCCTGATGAAGAGCGGCGAACTGCTGGATGCGGTCGAGGCGGCCGTCGGCAAGCTGGCCTGAGGGAAGTTTGCCGGTTGAGCCCTTTTAGTTTCGCCTTGGATGGGCTTGATTCGGTTAATATGATGAATCGGCATCAATGGAATGGCCGCTTCAGGCCGCCCGCCCGTTTACCGATCAAACCCTTTTGCCGTTAGCCATTCGCCGTATGCCGTTACAATTTGCCGTTGGCCTTTCGCC
>JBDNAO010000067.1:0-6495 GCA_039768375.1 Desulfobacterales bacterium
GGAAAAAATTTCATCCGTTGCGTTCAAAGCAGGAGAGCGACCATGATATTCGGTTACAGCACCAACGCTTTTGTCAAATTCGATCTTTTCGACGCTATTGAAAAAATTGCCGGCCTCGGTTTCCGCGGCGTCGAGATCATGGGGGACCGACCTCATCTCTATCCGCCCGATTTTGATAAGAAAAAGATGGTCCGACTCAAAGAGCTTTTCGAGCGCAACCGTCTCGCGATTACCAATATCAACAGCTTCACCCTGTTTGCAGTCGGCGACACCTACCTGCCGTCATGGATCGAAGCGGACCCAAAACGGCGTGAGGTCCGCATTCGTCATACGCTCGACAGCCTTGAGGTCGCCCGTTTCCTGGGATGCAAAAATATTTCTGTACCGCCGGGCGGCCCCCTAACCGACGGAATTTCCCGTGAAACAGCCGTCAAGCTGTTCCATAAAGGCCTGGAGCGCGTGATACCTCTGGCAGAGGAACTGGGCATCAAAATCCTGATCGAACCAGAGCCGAACTTGCTGATGGAAAACACACCGGAATTCAAATCATTCATCAAGGATGTCAAATCCAATGCCGTCGGTTTGAACTTCGACATCGGCCACTTTTACTGCGCCGGTGAGAACCCGGCGACTGCGTTCAAAGAGCTCTTCGAGTGGATCGGTCATGTTCATATCGAAGATATCGCTCCCTCCCGCCTGCATGCCCATCTGATTGCCGGGCACGGCGCCATCCGCTTCATCGATGTCTTCGACACCATGAAGCGACTTGGATATCGCGGCGATATCAGCCTTGAACTCTATCCTTACGTCGACACACCCGTGGAAGCCGGACGGGAAAGTCTTTCCTATCTGATGCCGATCTTCGCCCAGGCCGGCCTGGATATCGGTACCTTATATGAAACTTAATTGACATGAAAGCGCTCTATTTCGAAGAACATGGGGATCTGAATGTCATCCAATATGGTGATGTTTCCGACCCGGCTGCCGGTTCCGATGATGTGGTCGTGCGGGTCCGATATTACAAAAATGTAGTTTCTTTTCTGATCAAACTGGCCGTTTTATTGGCCAACGGCAGTGCTTATATGAAACGACACCAAAGTGGCATGGCTTTTTTTAAAATTAGACCATCTGGTTTAATGGCCCGGATTAAGCGGCGCATCGATCGAACATCGAACGTTCAATCACGCCAAGGCGTGAAATGTTGAATGGAGAGGGAGCAATTGTAAAGATGAACCTCGAACATCGAACATTGAATGGGAAAAACAGAAGAATTAATTAAGATTTTTGTACGAGTATCAAAACGGCTGGGAAGAAAAAGAAATAGGTGTTGAATGTTCGCTATTGAGTGTTTTTTTCACTCGACGTTGGACGTTCGATGTTCGATGTTGGACGTTCATTTGTTTTTGAACGTTGAACCCCTGGCCCAGACCCGGCTTGGAAAGATGTGGTGATGGAAAGCAAGGTCTATAGAATATGCAAACAATTTCGTAGTCACGTCCCGTCGCGCCAGGGCGGGCTTGAACCGGCAACCTTATATGCATTCAATTGCGTCGCTCAAGGCAGTCGAGACACTTCAAAAATGACCCGACACTATCGTTCGGCGAGTCTTTACGCTCATTATAGAGCGGAAGAGGTGGTCAGCAGCGAAAGCGCGCACTGTCTGAATGCATTAGGAAGCGTTAAAGATCCACTTGTTCCCCGCGTTCGTATTTTTTCATCAATTCTCTGAATATCACCAGTTTCTGCACATCCTGCGTCCCCTCGCCCAGTGACGAAGCCCAGGCATCCAGCGGGTATTTGTGGATCGGGTGCTCGAAAACGACCGAAGCGGCACCGAAAATGTCGGCTGCCCAAGGCGTTATTTCCTTTGCGATCTGGACGGCGAGATACTTGGCCAATGATGATTCCTGGCGAAAATCACCACCGGCATCCGCGACACTGCAGGCTTTCAAGAGCATAAGGCGCGCAGCTTCCATTCGAGCGTAGAAATCGGCGAATTCAAAAGTCTTGGCTTGAAATTCGACAATCTTTTTTCCAAAGATCTCCCGCTTTCGGGCCCGGTCCAACGCCATTTCGAAAGCGCCAGCCGCCGTTCCCAAGGTCAGGGCGCTGATCGGTAGACGGCTCCATGTGAACACCTCAAGCACCTGCTTAAGCCCGCGTCCGCGCTCGCCCAGAAGGTGGTCGTTCGGGACGAACACGTCACTGAACTGCAGTCGTGTGAGATCCGACGGCATCCACACTTGTTTATTGAGCTTCGTACGCTTGATGTTCGGCGATTTTAATTCCGCCAGGAACATCGAGAGGCGGCGGGTTCGGGTCGCTTCGGGATCCGAAACGGCTGTGATGACCCCTAGATCGGCGATATAACCGTTGGTGACGTATGCCTTGGTTCCACTCAGCCGCCAGCCGCCCCCGACTTTTTCGGCTTTCATCGATATGCCGGCCACATCGCTGCCGGCCGTGTTTTCGGTATTTCCGAGACACATCAGGGTTTCACCGCGCGCAACCCGCCGGCCGTAGCGTTGTTTCAGCTGATTCGAACCGAACAGATAGAGCCCTATCAAGCCGAGATTCACGTGAGCCAATACGGCAATGGCCACACCGGGGGACAACTTCGCCAGTTCCTCGTTGATCAACGCTTCCCTGAGCGACGAGGTCTTTACGAGACCACCGTCTTTCCACTGAATGCCAAGCCAGCCATCACCACCCATTTGGCGGTAAAATTCTGCCGGCACTTCCCCGCCTTTGTACCATGACGACAAGTGTGGTTTAAGATGGGTCACCAGAAAACGGCCAAAGTTCCCGGCGTCGCCGCCGATATCTTCCGGTATATTGAAATCCATGTCAAAAACCTCCAGCGAGAAAGTGCGCGTCAATACCTTCGGATCCTTTTTTTAAATCATATTCACCCGACAAAGACAAGTAAACCTTGCCGAATGCGGCAGCCATCATTGTAATGATGCCGGACCCTTAGACCGTCATGCGCCGGCTACTTGACTAAGATGATAACGGTTGCATATTAAACAAGAAGCGCAAGAAATGGCACGAGAAAATGCTTTAATATCGGGCTGCAGTATATGTAAAATCAAGCTTGTCATTGAAGAATGGTTTATGAAATTGGGCATTTGCTTCAATTGACGCCATCTGTCAAACTTCTCCTGCCACAAGCTTCACAGCTTTTATAAGGGTTCACGAAAAAATAAATTCGCAATTTTAGGTATTGAGGCGCCCGGCCGTCAAGACGCAAAAACGCAGGAATATTATCTGGATATTCCGAGTTTTTGCAACACAGTCGGACGGGATGCATCGGCTTCCAGAATGTGAAGTTATTTTTGAGTGAGCCCTAAGGACGCAATCGTGCCGGAATTCCATATTCCGGTTTTTGAGCAGACCGACCCATCAAGGAGTTTTGCCATGCCGAGAAGCAAAATTGACCTCCCCTCCCAGATAGACTTCCTCTCTATTCTGGATGCGGAGGGCAACCTGGATGAATCATTGGAACCGGACATACCGGAAGAAATCTTGTTAAGAATGCACGCCTCCATGCTTCTCGGGCGTCGATTCGACGAGAGGCTGCTCAATCTGCAGCGACAGGGACGCATCGGGACTTTCCCACCGATTACAGGGCAGGAGGCTTCTCAGATTGGAGCGGTTGCCGTGTTGCGCGATTCGGACTGGATGGTCCCTTCCTTCAGAGAAACGGCCGCTGAAATATGGCGCGGCCGAACGCTGGAGAGCGTCATTATTGCCAACAACGGTTTCAACGAGGGAGCGCAGATACCCGAAGACAGCCACAACTTGCCGGTATCGATACCGGTCGGCTCCCAGATGCTTCACGCAGTCGGCATCGGATTCGGGATCCGGTATCGAAAAAAAGATGACGTCGCTATGACCTTCTTCGGCGACGGGGCCACATCGGAGGGTGATTTTCACGAGGCTCTCAATTTTGCCGGGGTGTTTCAGACGCCGGTAATTTTCGTCTGCCAGAACAACCAGTGGGCCATTTCATTACCGCGCAAGAAGCAGACCCGATCCCAAACATTGGCGCAAAAAGCGCTGGCCTACGGTCTGCCGGGCATCCAGGTGGACGGCAACGATGTGCTGGCCGTGTATGCCGCCGCTGCAGAAGCGGTGGATCGTGCCCGAAAAGGCGAGGGAGCAACCCTGATCGAATGCGTCACCTACCGCATGTCGGTTCACACCACGGCCGACGATCCCAAAAGGTACCGGAACGAAGACGAAGTTGAAGACTGGCGCAAGCGCGACCCTTTGACCCGACTCCAGAAGTACCTTATCCGGAAAAACCGTCTTTCCGACGAAAAGATCGCGGCTGCGGAAACCGACGTTAAAGAAAAAATACAGGCTGCAGTCGATCGGGCCGAACAGCAGATGAAGGAATTCGGCGCTCCGTCCGATATGTTCAACCATGCCTATGCCGAAATGCCGCCGTTTTTGAAAGAGCAAAAGGAATTTCTGGAGCGCGAGCTGGCTGAAAACAGGGAGGAGTAAACCGATGTCAAAAATGACGATGGTTCAGGCCCTCAATCTGGCACTCAAACAGGAAATGGAAAAGGACGACCGGGTGATCGTGCTGGGAGAAGATGTCGGGCGGGACGGTGGTGTCTTCCGCGTGACCGAAGGCCTGGTCGATCAGTTCGGGGAGCAGCGCGTGTTAGACACCCCTTTGGCGGAAGCCGGCATCGTCGGCATGTCGATCGGGATGGCCGCTTTCGGTCTTCGCCCGGTTTGTGAAATACAATTTTCAGGGTTCAGCTACCAGGCGTTTCATCAAACCGAAAACCACGCCGCGCGTCTACGCTGGCGCTCGCAGGGCCGATTCAGCGTTCCGATGGTGCTCCGAATGCCTTACAGCGGCGGTGTACGGGCCTTGGAACACCACTCGGAGAGTCGCGAAGTATATTATGCTCACACGCCGGGCCTGAAGATGGTGATTCCATCCGGACCGCGCAATGCCCGCGCCCTTCTGGTCAGTGCCATACGGGACCCCGATCCGGTCGTTTTCTACGAATCCAAGGCTCTCTATCGGGCTTTTCGTGAAGAAGTTCCGGAGGAGGAAGAAACCTTGCCGATCGGAAAATCGCAGATCGTTCGCGAGGGCTCGGATATCACCCTCGTTTCCTACGGGTCGATGATGCGTCCCACGCTCGAGGCGGCAGAGATCCTCAAAGAAAAGGAGACCGTTGAAGCCGAAGTCATCGATCTGCTGACCTTGTCGCCGCTCGATGACAGCCTGTTCACCGAATCGGTGCGAAAGACCGGGCGCGCCGTGATCATACACGAGGCCCCGCGCAGTTATGGTCCCGGGGCCGAAATCGTGGCCAAGCTGGTCGATAAATCGTTTTACTACCTCGAAGCCCCGATTGCCCGGGTGGCCGGCTTCGACGTCGTCATTCCCCTGTTCAGCCGGGAGAGCTACTATATTCCGGATGCCCAGCGGATCGTGCGTGCCGCCCGGAACGTACTAAACACCCATGCCTGACAAATGTCTCAGGCATGCGCGCTCACTTGGCGCTCTGATTTGAAATTACGATCCCGTTTTAAAATCCCTCCCGACCTCCCTTTGTGAAGGGGAGGGATTTTTCAACTCTTTCACAAAGGGGGAAGAGATATTTCTTTAAGTAAATTTATCAAATCCGTTTACCCGTACACGTATTTATGGTGCGTGTACTCAAGAGTGGACGAGACCGGCCATCGCCGAAATTTCGACCGACTGGCGCGCAGGCGCTTTTACATGAGGAGGACTTATGGCCCGTTCTTTCAAACTGCCCGATCTGGGTGAAGGCATCCACGAAGGCGAAGTCATCGCAGTCTTGGTAAAAGTCGATGACGCCGTGGAAGAGGGTGACCCGATTCTCGAGGTTGAAACCGACAAGGCTTCGGTCGAAATTCCTTCACCGTTCACCGGCACGGTACAGGAAATCATGGTCAAAGCGGGCGATGTCGTCAAAGTCGGCAACCTGATGATGACGTTCAGTGACGATGCGGTCGGAGAAAAGAAAGAAGAAAAGACGCCGTCCGAGAAGAAAATAGAGACTGCTCAACCCGCGGAAAAAACACCCCAGCAACCGGAGGAAGACCAAACCACCGGGACGATAGAAAGAAACAAGGGTCCGGTGCCGGCCTCGCCGGCGACGCGTCGGTTGGCACGCGAACTTGGGGTCGATCTCCGTGTGGTGACACCGAGCGGGCCCGCCAGGATGGTCACCGCCGAGGACGTGCGCGCTTTCGCGTCTAAAGAAAAGCGTGGTGAAGGGGCGGCAGAAGAACAATCGGCCGGAGCCGAACCGTTTGTCGTTGCCGGTGCAGCGCCCTCCGGATTGCCGGACTTTACGAAGTGGGGGGCCGTGGAACGACTGCCGCTGCGCTCGATCCGGAAGGCGACCGCCCGGCAAATGGCACTGGCCTGGTCCCAGATTCCGCATGTTTCCAGCCAGGACGATATCGATGTCACCCGGCTCGAAGCTCTGCGAC
>JBDNAO010000440.1:0-11284 GCA_039768375.1 Desulfobacterales bacterium
CCCTCGAACCGGAGCCTTACAGCGAGGAGGGTGCCCGCCGGGAAGTCACGTTTACGGAGCGTGAGCTGAACGCCCTGCTGGCCACCAACACGGACCTGGCCCGCAAGTTGGCCATCGACCTGTCTGAAAACCTGGCCAGCGCCAAATTGCTGGTTCCGCTCGATCCGGACATGCCGTTTTTCGGCGGCAAGACGCTCAAAGTGACGGCCGGATTGGAGCTGCGCTTTGCCGAAGGCCGCCCGGTGTTAGCACTCAGAGGTGTGAGCCTCTGGGGCGTCCCGATCCCCAACGCCTGGCTCGGCGGCATCAAAAACCTCGACCTCGTCAAGGAGTTCGGCGGTCAGGGCGGCTTTTGGCACGCATTCGCCACCGGTGTAGAAGATATCCGCGTTGAGCAGGACCGGCTGACAGTGCGTTTAAGGGAATGACAAACTTCCACGGCTGTCTTTGCCGATCAGGAAAAGTTTTACGAGAACCAGCCCCGCGATGAACCCACCGATGTGGGCGCCGTAGGCCACCCCGCCTCCCGAACCACCGCTGAACATGCCCAGCGAGCTGATCAGCTGAAACGCAAACCACACCCCGATGGCCACCAGAGCCGGCACCTCGCTGATGAAGCGAAAAATCAGCACGCGCACCCGCCGTTTCGGGAACAACAGAAAATACCCTCCCAGCACGCCGGAAATCGCTCCGGAAGCCCCCAGGCTGGGAACGAGCAGATCGGCGTCCAGGGCGGCACTGGCGAAAACATGCGCCAGCGATGCGAGCACGCCGCAGGTGAGATAGAAGATGAGGTAACGTAGGTGGCCCATCAGGTTCTCGATGTTGTCGCCGAAGATGTGAAGGTAGAGCATGTTGCCCAACAGGTGCATGAACCCCCCGTGCATGAACATGGAGGTTAGCAGCGTCAGGTAAACCGACAGCGGTGTCTTGCCCAATCCAGGGAGCTGGTAGCGTTCGCCGGAAACCGGGTCGCTAAGGATACTTTCCTGGGTGACAACGTCGGTGCCGGTGAGAATTTCCTGCGGCACAGTAGAGAGCGAATAAGTGAACTGGAGGTTACTGCCCATCCCCTGCAGAAAGAAAAACACCAGGATGTTCAGGCCAATCAAGGCAAAATTGACGACCGGATGGATTCTCCGGTCGGAATTGTCATCACCCAACGGTATAAACATGATTCAGCTCCTCGCATTTGTTTTTTCGGGGGCGACAACTCGTGCTAATTCGCTTCTGGCGGCTAGCGATTTTCTTTTGAAGCTGAAAAATCCTCCGTCCACGGTGGCGGACGTCAACAGTGAAACGAGAAAGTTTCCTTTCCATAGTCACGGGCGCTCTCTCACCCTGAATCGTAGAAGGGGTGAGGGAACACCTGACATCGGAAACCAATCGGCGTTTATTATGAATCCGGGGATTGACGCTCATTAGTGGCGATTATGTGCCACAACGCCACGGAGCATCACGCGCTTCGTATGCCGATCGTCTGTTCCAGCTCGGCGATCGTGGCCGGGTTCAAGCCGAGACGTTCTCCCAGGCTGCGCATGTAGGCTTGCTCGGCCGGTGTGTCGACCTCTATCGCCAGCAGCGACGCGGCATAGAGCTGGGCACCCAGTCCCGGGCGACCGGTGGCCGCATTGACCAGCGCATCGGTGTTCATCGGTTTCTGCATTTCGGCAATCACAAATTCCTTGGCATCGCTGTCGATTCCCATCTCACCGAGTTTGCCGACAACCCGGTTCAATTCGTTCTGGTCGATCTGCCCGTCAGCCTTGGCGGCATTGATCATGGCCTGAAAAATCAGTCCGGCTTCGCGTTCCAGCTCTTTTTTTTCCTCGTCCGTTTTTGCCTCCTGCAGCCCTACCGGCACCTCGTCGGCCGGCTGCCCGCTTTTCTTGAGGGCCGAAAACGCCATCGCCCCGAGCAGCGCCATGACGCCCCCGCCGAGGGCCCCCCCCATCGAACGCCCGCCGCCGCCGAGCAGCGCGCCGACCAAAGCCCCGATGCCGCCCGTGGCCAGATTGCGTTTTCCACCCACCGCCCGACTGGCATCGCTGAGAACGTTGCCGAGCATGCCACCGATACCGCTGCCGCCGGCGCCGCCGAGCATTTTCGACAGCGCGTCGCCCAATCCGCCACCGGACGAACCACCTAACAGTCCGGACAGAAGACCGTCAGGTGCCTTGCCGCCCGCAGACAGCGCGTTTTTCATCCGTTCGTTCGTCGATTTTGTCATTCCCGATTGGGTGAGCGCACCGAGTAGATCACTCATGTTGAACATTTTGACCTCCTTTTTTTTGGTGATTGTTATTAGTTCTTCCTGTTTTTATCATACCGCTCGTCCCGCAACTGAAAATCGGTCGGACGGGCGGCATGCTAGAATCTGAAGTGCAAAATTGGCTGCATTCAGAACTTGCCGCCGGTGCGGAAACCGCCGCCACCCATTCCACCTCCGCGCATACCGCCGCCGAATCCGCCCCGTCCGGATGATCCGCCTCCGAAGCCGCCCGGAAACACGCCGCCACCGAAGCCAGGCGGTGTGCGGGGCCGGCGGAAACGCTGTTCACGGTCGATGCGGTCCCAAACGTCGCCGCCCGAGGCCCTGCCTGACATCAACATGCCGAGCAGGGTCGCCAGCTCGAAGCCGCTTGGAAAATATGAATGGCGCGAGTCGTAGCTGCTCTGTCTGAAGCGCCGCCGGAGGCCTTCGAGCTCCCGAAAGGATTTCTGGTGCTGGCCCTCCTGCTCCTTAAGCGCCGCTATTTCCGCAATTCGATTTTTCTCCTCCTGCTGCAGGTCTCGGATCCGGGCGACGATCACGTCGTCGTCGGGGTTGCTCGTCATCTTGGCCTGCATGTAGAGACTGGCCAGGGTCTCGCTCTTGATTTCGGACACCTGCAGCCCGATCGCTTGCTGCGAGATCTCGTCCGAGGCCGTGGAGAAAACCGAGCGCTGCTGGAAAAGCGTTTCGTGTCGCTTTTCCTCGGCCTCGATGCGGACCTCGATCTCCTCCAGGGATTTCTGCGCGGCCACAAGCGCCGCCTTGTCCCGGATAATCCCCTCGATCTGAAGGGCTTTGGCTTCCATATCGCGCAGCCTCTGAAGCTCTTCAACGGCGATCGCCTTCTGCTGCTCGGCGTGTTCGCGCAGCCGCACCGGCAGTTCCGTCAGCATGAAATAATTGCTGCGGGCATCCGTAAACTTGATCATCTTTGCCACCCAGCCGTCCAGGCTGCGGGTCAATCCGCCACCGGTGTAGTCCGGCGTCAGGAAGCGGCGTTTCCATAGGTACATGAACAGCGGGTCCTCGCGGTAGGGTTTGCCTTTTTCCTCCTGGTCGGCCTCGGCCCAGGCGGCTTTCTTCTCGGCCCCCTCGGCCCGAACAGCGGTTTCTTCGACGCGCTTTTCCTGCACCTGGTAGGCGTCCTGGCGGCTGAGTTGCAACTTGACCTCGGCTGCGCTCTCGTCGATCTGCTTGACCAGATCGTCGCGCCGGAGAACCGCCTGCTCCCGCTCGGCGGTCAGCTGTTCCTGCCGTTCGGTCGACTGCTCGATGGCGCCGTCCAACTCGCGCAGCGCCTGCGAACGGCGTTCCAACAGCTTCAACACGGCCCGGTCGGTTTCATCCAACTGGGTGGTCACCCGGTTGGCCGCCAGCTCGTCCAGGCGGAACCGGGCCAATTCTCGATATTCTTCGACCAACCGGTTCCGCAGCTGGGAGATTTCTTGGTTTGCGGCTTCCATCCGCCGGTATACGGCATCGAGGCCGTTGCGGGCCGTCGCAATGTGCTGGTTGATGACCGCTAACTGGTTTGTCCCGTTCATCATAGCCTTGTCTCTCCTCAGCGGTTCTCGATGAACCTTCACCTGGAGCCTGGCTGACCGAAAATTAAGGCGATCGATTGTTTCAGCGCCTTAGAATCCGGTTCCCCGGCATTGTCTATTGGAGTCATATCGTCACCGGTAATTTCCGGTTCCTCCTACCATTCGGTGATCGTACCACCGGTGGTGGCAACCGAGTAATCCGGTGTGAGGTATCCCCGCTTCTTGGATCCGACGATGTTGCGGTTCACGATCCCGTCCTGAGCCTTGTCCTGCCTGACCTGTTCAAAAACCTGGGGGTCGACCCGCAGACCCCACTCGCTCATCGTGCGTACCTTGCCGTCCTCCTCGGACGTAATGGGAAGCTTGAGCCGCTGACCGCTCGGTGAAACGGCCTCCACGATCAGGTAGTAATTGCGGGCGGTGCGGCTGTCAGTCGGGTACCGCCAGGCCCCGCTGGGCGTTCCCGGACGCGAGACGATTTTCAGGGTGTACTCCTGCAGCAGCATGTCACGCGTGTACTGCAGTGCGTTGCGGGCAGTTCTGGCGGTCTCGAGGTCACCGGATTTGACGGCCGACAGCGCGTTATTGTAGAGCGCATCGATTTTTTCCGTCACCCCTTTCTCGCGGACCGCTTCCATGGCCTCGGCGCGCAGCGATTCGAGATCCTTGAATTCGGTTCCCAAAGACCGGATCGATCCTATGGTGGCCTGGGCGTTTTCAAGGTCGTTCTGGGCAAGGTCGATGATACCTTTTTGCTCGATCAGACGCTGTTGGATCCTCGCCGCGTATGTTTCCAGGTTGTTCGGGTCGATTCCGGCACCCGGCCCGAGTTGCCCGGCGGCCCCCAGCTGCCGGACAGCCGAGGCCAGCGATTGCCGGGCTCCGTCCGAGAGCCGGCGGGCTGATGGTAAAACAGCGGCCGGCACCGACTGGAGAGCCTTCTCCAACTCGCCGGTCGCGGCACTGATCCGGTTCTGCAGAGTGGCGATTCGATCCTTTTGGTCGGACAGTTGGGTTTTGAGTTCCTGGGCCAATCGACTCCGGCCGCGTTCGGCCGGCATGACGTGCAGATACCGGTAGCCGGCCCAAACGGCCACCACCGCAATCAGGAGCCACATCGCCCGCTTGGCCCAACGGCCCCGGTTCACGTACATCCGTGCCAGTTTTAGTTTAACCCCCCCTGGCGGCGGGTGGTAGGCGAAACGCTCCTCCCGCATGGCCTTCACGCCCTCTGCAATCACCTCGTCCGAGACCTCCAGTCCCTGGTCGGCGTATATCTTGTGCAGCTTCTCGATCAGGTCGGCTTCACGGTCTCCGGATTGAAGCTCCCGTTCGACGATCGAGCGCTGATGCCGAAGTGTGTCGACCACGTCCATGGCCAGCATCACTTCGGACAAATCGATTTTTTTGGATGCCAGTTCTTCAGCCATTTGCTATCGCTGCTCCCGCGTTGGCCAGTTCGGCCATGCGTTTCTTGCTGGTTTCGACCGCCATGCTGATCTCCTGCTCGTTGCGTGTGGCCAAATCCCGCATTTCGGCAATAAGGGCCTTGGATTTTTCCTGGAAATTGACCACCGAATCAACCAGTTTCTTAACCGACGCGGCCTTGATCGTCGGACCGTAGCCCGCCCGCAGGGCGTCCTCTTGAACCTTGTCACCCACCTCGGCAATGGTCTCCAAGCTCTGGTTGACCCCTTCCTTCATGGCATCCAGCGTGCGGGTGCTCTCGTGCAGCCCCTGCAGACTGGTGAAAGAGGCGTTCAAAGCCGTGAATACGGTCTCGTTGGTGCCGAAGAAGGATACCGCCTGCGAGTAGACCCTTTCCTTTATCTCGCTCGACTGCGCGAGGCGCGCCATCACGACCTCGGTGGTGTTGTAGCTGATCGACAGGTTCTCGGCCAGGTCCTTGACGATCTGGTAGCGTTTGTCTTCATCCTGAAGCTCGCGTAGGCGTTGGTCCCGATCCAATTCCAGCCGCGCGATTTCTTCACGGTCTCCACCGGTGTACCCTTCCACGGCCTGGGATGCAGCCTCCAGGCGCCCCTTGTCAGCATCGATTTCGGCTTCGGCCTTCTTCAAAAGCTGGAAGGCCATGACCTGGGCCTCTTTGAGGGCCACGCGAAAGTCCTTGTAAGATTCGAGTATTTTCACCTCGCGTTCGATCTGGTCCTTGGTGTCGGCGGTCACGTCGAGGTAGGTGTCTTTGATCTTCCGAAATCGGTCGGGAATGTCACCGCGCGTAAACCTCATCCAGAGGTTCTGCAACCTTTCCATGGTCGAAATCTTGCCGTCGTCGAGTTGATCCACCATCGACTTGGCGTCGTCGCGGATGCTGTTGAAGGCGCCGGTGATTTTTTCGTAGCGTTCGCCGACTTTCATCTGGGTTATCTGCTCCCGCACGACTTCGTTGAACACAGTGGTGTGGCTCAGGGTGCGGGCGATGGACAGGGCTTTATCTTCGTCGAGGTCGCTGACCTGTTCGATCAAGGCCATGATCGGGGCCTCTTCGGGTTTTTCCGGCATCAAGCCCAGGTCGCGCAGGCCGTTGACGGCCTTGTCCAGGTATTTCAATGGGGTGCTGACTATACTGGTCGTGCTCATGTTCGCCTCCTTTTATTCGTCGACATTGATTTTCCGATCCATAAATGTGTCGTTTCCCGCAAGTTCAAGGAAATCGGCGGAATTGCGGAAAAGAGCCATTTATGGACGGTCTCTGTACATTGTTTTCGGTACGCAGACCGAAGCGGCATATCGCTGTTTCGGCCCGTGCATCACCTAAGCCAGCGGGATGCGAATTTTCTGGCCCGGATAGATCAGGTCGGGATTCTTGATGACCTCCCGGTTGGCATCGAATATCCGCGGATAGTCCTGGGCGTTTCCGTAGTAGCGTTTGGCAATGGCCGAAAGGGAATCTCCCTTTTGAATGACGTAGTACTCGACCTGTGCCGCCTGCGGGGGAGCACTGATGCCGTCCGCCTTTACTTCCGACACCCCCTGGACGTTGCCCGCCATCAGCACCGCTTTTTCCATGGCCTCGGCGCTGTCTGCCGACCCGCTCAACTCGACGACGCCGTCGTTGTAAGCCACGTTGAGGTCCTGTATGCCGGGATTGGAGGCCTCGATGTTCTCCTTGATCTTCTCGGCCGCCTCGTCTTCGCGGCCAAATATTTTTTCACCCATGTCTTTGAAAAAATCAAATAATCCCATAGCTTTTCTCCTTTATACTTATTTAGTGGTCGGTGCTTCTGTGTCGGGCCCGAAGGTGTATCCTGAAAGCCCATTGGATGTCTTCCGGCCCTCGACTTTCTCTTTCAGAATGGCAAAAAGCGATTCAAGCGTAAAGGGTTTTTCCAAAACGGCATCGACGTGGATCTTGTGCGCTTCGGACACCGTCTCATTGTCTGCGAAACCCGAGATCAAGATCGTAACGACGTTGCCGTCTCGATCCAAAACCTCCCTAAAAAAGGTCAGGCCGTCCATCCCTGCCAGCTTGAAATCGCTGATGACGACACTGAAATGGTGATTCTTAAATTCAGCCAGTCCTGCTTCCGCCGAGTCGAACCCCTTCACCCGGCAGCCGAGCCGGCTGAAAGCCGTCGTCAGGGTCTCCCGAATCGTCGGGTCATTTTCTACCAGCAAAATTCTCTTGTTTTCCAAACTTCGGAATCGGTCCATTTAAAATCCCTCCCGACCTCCCTTTGTGAAAGGGAGGAGAATTTCTCCCCCTTTCACAAAGAGGGTAGGGGGATTTTTTTTCGGAAATTTATCAAACCAGGTAATAATAATACGGTACCGTATTATTAATACGTGTAACTGGTTACTGATCATTTCCTCCCAGCCAGCGGTATACCACGCCACCCAGCACCCCCCCGATGATCGGTGCGACCCAAAAGAGCCACAGCTGCTGGACGGCCCAACCGCCGACAAAAAGGGCCACACCGGTACTGCGGGCCGGATTGACCGACGTGTTGGTGACCGGTATGCTGATCAGGTGGATCAGGGTCAGGCAGAGGCCGATGGCGATGGGGGCGAACCCCTGGGGCGCCCGTTTGTCGGTTGCCCCGTGAATGACCAACAAGAACATGAAGGTCATGACGACCTCGGTCACGAGGGCGGCGCCAAGGGAATATCCGCCAGGCGAATGTGCGCCGTATCCGTTTGAAGCAAAACCCGTGGAAACATCGAATCCGGCCTTACCGCTGGCGATGAAATACAAAACCGCCCCCGCGCAAAGGCCGCCGAGCACCTGCACCACAATGTACGGCACCAGTTCTTTTGACGAAAAGCGTCCACCCGCCCACAAACCGATGGACACCGCCGGGTTGAGATGACAGCCGGAAATGTGCCCCACGGCAAAGGCCATCGTTAGTACGGTCAAGCCAAAGGCGAACGCAACGCCCAGCAACCCGATGCCGACGTCCGGAAAGGCAGCTGCTAATACAGCGCTGCCGCAGCCCCCTAAAACAAGCCAGAAAGTCCCCAAGAATTCAGCTCCCAATTTTTTAGTCATCATTTTGTCCTTTCATTTTTTTATTTTTCTCCGTCGCTACGCCTTCGGGATCGGCCAACCGGAAGCCGAACGCACAGCAGAATTTCCTTTCAAAGGGTTTCTATTGAATCAGGTTTCAAGGGGTCAGGGATTCAAATGATCAATAATTGACGTTTTTACATTTTTGAATCCATTAGTGCTTGACCCTTTTCTCCCAACAAATCGGACCCCCCCCCAAAAAAATGGAGCGAACCGGGCCTGAGGGATGCCTGTTGTTATATAGAAGGAACTTTTTTGTTCTGGTGTGAATTGAATAGATTTTCAGAAAACCTTTCAACGGCCCATGCGCCGGTTGTAAGACTGCGAAATTCGGTCAATCAGCGCCGGATCCCTTTCGGTGGCACCGGACGTGTTGAACTCCACGCGTACGCTGCCGTCCGTTTGCGTCCTGAGATTGGCTGTAACATTGATCCCGTTTCGGGTTCCGCGAACGATTCCGGCAGAACGATCCTCAATCGTAATTTGCACGCCCTGATCCCGGAGCGCGCCGATGGCGGCGGCCCAGGAGCGGTCGAAACTGCTGACAGGCTTCTACACGTAAGTACCCGGCGCAGCTTGGTAATAGGTGCAGCCGGTGATCAGCGCGCCGGCGAAAACGAGCGCTAAAAGGTAGCCTCTCATGGTGACACCTTCCGCCAGCTATCATCAGGATCGAAGAGCGTCATCTCGCGTGCCACAGCGTCGGTGTGGGAGCCTAAATTCTTTTCGTAGAGCTGACCATCGTGGTTGACAATGAACGTCATCACCCCGGTTTCGCCATACCGCACCGGCCACGCCACGAGCGCAAAACCGGCCATGCGGCCCTTGATCCGGTAATCGTAAGCACCACCCGGCGCGTGCTTCCCCTGTCCCTTCAAGATCTTGAAATAATAACCATTGTAATCCGTTCCAGGCTTGTCGTTGCCGAAAAGTGGCCCCAGCGGGCTCTCTTCTTCTCCGGCCGATGCATCCCAGTAAAGGCCGTCTTTTTTTCCGGGCGAGCTGAGCATTTTCTGCGCGTACTCTAGGGTTCCGTCACCGTTACGGTCGGCGAGCGCATACTCTTTCTGCGCGTCGTAGTAGGCGAGTGCGGCCTGCATCGTCGCCAGCTCGTTTCGCCCGATCCGACGCGTGCGGATTTCGTCCGCCCCGGCCTTCGTGTCGAAGCGCCAGGCACCGCCGCTCTTGACGATCGGAATCGGCAGCGTCCATTCGTCAGGTCCGACCGCCAAGTGAGCTCGGTTGTCCGAGTCTCTTATGATCTTTTCATTTTTATACCGCGCGGCAAGAAAGGCGTTGACATCGTCCCGGTCGATGCTGTCGATCGGGATGAAGCGCTTCCAATCGGCGCCGAGCACCGTGCGAAGCGCGTCTTCATCGCTCGTCGCCAGCGCCCGCGCGAACGCGTCGGCCGCGGCTTCGGGACTGTCAAACGCCTCCTGCGCAAGCCCATAGGATGCAAACAGCAGCGCGGCGCAAGCCAGCGCAGCCGCCGCAATCAGGGTTCGAAAGGCGGATACGTTTTCCGTGATCATTGTCACCTCCTCCTATCGGCGGCCCCGGCCGCCACCGGCGCGTCCTCCGCCGGAACGTCCTCCACCTCCAGAATGCCTTTGCATTGACTGCCGGCTCGAGTTGCCGCGGTCGATTTGTTGTCTGGTTTGGCCGGCGTTGCTGACGCCTTTCAATGCGTTATCACTGCTTCTGTTATGGGCGGTCCGGCCGGTTTTGTCCCTGTCGATGTTTTGGGTCTTGTTACGGGCCTTATCCCGGTCGACGTTTTGGGCCTTGCTACTGACCCTGTCCCGGTCGCGGTTTTTGGTCGCAGCGCGCGCGTTGTCACGGTCCATGTTTTTGGCGGCCGACTGGGCCTGTTCGCGGGTCTGCGGATCGCTGCGCAGTTTTTCGCGCCCCTTAGCCGGATCGGCGCCGCGTTCCTTCAGCGTCGCCTGAGCCTTTTCGCGGCTGGCATCGCGCTGCGGGTCACGACCGCGGAACTCCTTGCGATTATCGCTGCCGGCCACCTGCTTGCCATAGCGTTCGCGGCTCTTGGCATCGCGGTACGGAACGCCGCGTCGGTTTCCGGCGTTGTGGTTCCAGTTGACGTTTTTCTGGTTGACGTTGAGCTTCCTGTTGACGTTGATGTTGTTGTAACGATTGACATTGATGTCTACACTGCGCCGACCCCAGTTACAGCCCCCCCATAGTGCATTGGTGATGCCGATACCGACACCGAACGCGATGCCGGTGGCCAGCGCCGTGCCGAATACATAACCGGGCGGCGGCGGCAGGTAGTACGGTGGGTAACGCGGATACCACCAAGTGCCGTAAACCACAGTCGGATTGTAGGACGGCACGTAGACCACCTGGGGTTGAGCGGGTTCGATCACGATAACGGTCTCTTGGGTCTGCGGTGTCTCTTCGATAACCACCTTCTGCTGTTCGGTCGTTTCGAGGTATCCCGCCTCATGCGCTGCAGCCCGCAGCCGTTGCACCGAGTCCATGACATCCTCGGACTGGGCAAGGAAGGCGTCGCCAAGCTTCTGGACCCAGTCGGGATCCTGTTCCATGGTCTCCAGTACCTGGGGAAATGCGACGAGTGACTGCACGCTCGGGTCCCAGGGTTGGTTCTCGACCGCTTTGACCGCCGCATCGCCCTGCTGGTCGGGATTCATCTTAGACCAGTTGGCCGCTTCGGCAACGTCTACCGGATAGGTGGATGCCATCAGCACCTGGGACAGCAGCGAATCGGGATAAAGGGCGATCGGTGCGAGCATCTGGTCGAGCTCTTCCTGATTGAAGGCCTTGGTCTCCTGCGCCCACACGAAAGAGGGCATCAAAAAGGGCACGATGAGCAGCAGTCGCGCCCATTTCCACTCCATCAAGGCCGGTTTCATCATTTCACCTCCCCTGCAAGCGCTGTTTTTGCGGCCGATA
>JBDNAO010000441.1:0-3236 GCA_039768375.1 Desulfobacterales bacterium
GGGGTCAACGGCAAAGGAAAAATAATATTTTCTCTGCGATCTTTGCGTCTCGAGCGAAGCGGGCGGTTTATACTCACTTACCTACCCGCATAGCATAGCTTGGACCATCCCGCCTGACTCAGCGGGAAGGTTTAAGGGATTAATTAAACGAAAAGTTCTCACGGAATTCGGACCGCCGACCAATAAAGCGGCGGCGGTCCGCAAGGTGACAATCGCTATCGCTGGAAAAAGCTGCGATCGGCAGCGGTGCGATCCTCGATGTGCGCGGCGATCTTTTCACGCTGCTCAGGAGATAGGGTGGCGTGAAATGCTATCAATCGAGAAGCAGCGTTGTCCGCAAGGTCCCTCATTTGATCAAATTTTGCGGATATCATCATGTCAACGGTTTCAGGTGCAATAGTGTCCTGGCGAACCAGGTTTGCGAGTTCCCGCTGGCGCGCTTCACGATCGGCGCGCATCTCTTTTGCCTTTGTCGCGATATCGGTTATGATTTCCTTTAATTCCGTTTTCTGAGATTCTGACAAATCCAGCCGGGATGCGATCCGGTTGGTGGCGGCCTCCAGATCGAATTCGTCGAAACCGCCGCGGTGGTGACCGTGCCTGCAGGCACCGAAGCCGACAATGATAAGCAAGGAAAAAAGGGTGGTCAAAATAACATTACGTTTCTTCATGACTGCCTCCTTACGAGATGTGGGGTTAGCAGCACCGATGTGAGTGCCGCGATTGTTTAAACCCACTATATGGCAGTCTTGCGATAAATGCTTTTCAAGGACGTATCAATTTGTAACAAGATGTAGCAGATGTGAACGGCAACACATTTATCAGTAGTAAGTGCAACCAGGGGTCAATAGGGTCAAGCGAGAGCAAGGAGTGGAATGTCTATGCAGGGAAAATTGATTCTTAAAGGTTAGGTGGAGGGATTTTTAGCGGCAGCTATAGGCTTTGAGATAACGGTTTTGGACTGCGTTATCGGTCGTCGGCGTATTACAATACAGCTTTCTTCCTTTAGCCTTGCCAAAACCGTTTTCTTGAAGCCTATGTAATCAATAATCAAGGTTTGACCACCT
Source organism: Desulfobacterales bacterium (assembly GCA_039768375.1). Lineage (GTDB taxonomy): Bacteria > Desulfobacterota > Desulfobacteria > Desulfobacterales > SG8-13 > JARFQH01. The sequence continues at coordinate 1,068 of JBDNAO010000441.1, forward strand.
CTCTTCATTTATTTACAGCTCTTTACCCGAGGAAAATATTGCTTCATTTGGCGGAATAGGAAACCCATGCAGAGAACAATCAACCCAGATACCGACTGCTCTCATGAAGCAAAAAGGTCTTAAATCCGCCGCTGATGTTCTTCACGTCAAAACCGTATTAAACTAAAGCACGCGTTGCGTAATAGGAGCGTTGCCCAACGTAACAGTAAGCAGATTTTCTTCTTTTTTAATGACGTTACCGACGTAGTACGGCAGACCGCAATTGGCAAACGACACATACGGGCCGCGATCGAACATGCTGATTTCGGCCGATTCGGAGAGCCGACGGGCACGGGCCGCACAAGATGCGCCACCCGCGACGCCACCGACAATGAGGATACGAAGATTTTGCGCCATGATCTACCTTCTCTGACGTAAATTCTCAAAAAAAACTTGGGTCATATCGGGCTTTCAGGCGGCTAGCGACTGTTCGGTTGCAGCTGACGTAAACTTGCCTGAATCGGGTTTGTACTCTCGAACCTCTGCGCTTAGTTGGTTAAGGGCGTCACCATCGATAACCTCTTTTTCAAGGAGGGTCTCGGCCGTTTCCTCAAGAATTTTTTGATTTTGCTTTAGAATGCGCAGCGCCACCGCGTATTGCTCGTCAATAATACTTTTGACCTCTTCGTCGATCATATTGGCCGTCGTTTCGCTATACTCTCCACCGGGTTCCCGATTCGGCTGGAGGAAACGGCTCTGATCCTTATGGGCAAAGTAGACTTTGCCCAAACGATCGCTCATTCCGTATTCCTTGATCATGCTGCGGGCGATGTCAGTGGCCCGAGAGAGGTCGTTGTGAGCCCCGGTGGAAATGTCGTTGAAAATGATTTCCTCGGCAGCACGCCCTCCCAGCAGGGTGGCAATCCGGTCTTCCAGCTCGGTTTTCCGCATCAGGAATCGGTCTTCGGTTGGCACCTGCATGGTGTATCCCAAAGCCGCAACGCCCCTGGGTATGATCGATATCTTCTGTACCGGATCTGCACCCGGAAGGGCAAGGGCCACAATAGCATGACCCAATTCGTGATGAGCAACAATCTTTTTTTCTTCAGGATTGATGAGCCGATTCTTTTTCTCGAGGCCGGCGACGACACGCTCGACAGCCTCCTCGATCTCTGCCATCCCGACGCCCCCTTTTTTCCGCCGCACAGCGAGCAAGGCCGCTTCATTGACCAGATTTGCCAGGTCGGCCCCAACCATGCCGGGCGTCATGGCAGCAACCTTCTCGAGGTCGATATCTTCAGACGTCTTTACCTTGTCCACATAAATTTTAAGAATGGCTGTACGGCCCACCTTGTCGGGTCGATCCACGAGCACTTGTCGGTCGAACCGTCCCGGTCTAAGCAATGCCGGGTCCAAAATCTCTGGGCGATTGGTAGCGGCCATCAGAATGACACCGATATTGGAATCGAAACCATCCAATTCCACCAGCAGCTGGTTCAGGGTCTGCTCTCTTTCATCATGACCACCCATCGCCGCAAATCCGCGGGCTTTACCGAGCGCATCGAGTTCGTCGATGAAGATGATGCAAGGTGCTTTTTCTTTGGCCTGCTTGAAAAGGTCCCGAACGCGCGCGGCGCCAAGCCCGACAAACATTTCCACAAATTCCGACCCGCTTAAGCTGAAAAAGGGAACATTGCTTTCGCCAGCAACGGCTTTAGCCAGAAGCGTCTTTCCCGTACCCGGCGGTCCGAGCAACAATATCCCTCGCGGTATCTGCCCTCCCAAGCCGGTAAATCGTTCCGGTTCTCTCAGGAATTCGATTACCTCCTCCAATTCCTGCTTGGCCTCGTCTACACCGGCAGCATCGTTAAAACGGATCTTTACGTCATCTTCAACGAATATTTTGGCCTTGCTCTTCCCTATGCTCATAAAACCGCTCTGCTGCTGAAGACGCTTCATCATAAAGAGCCAGATACCGAGGAAAAGAAATACCGGCACGACCCACGACAGCAAGGTGCCCAGAAAATTCGAATCGATCCGTCCGGAATAGGAAATATTGTTTTCCTCCAAAAACTCCGATATATCCGGGTCGACGCGAACCGTCCGGAACAACTCGCCCTTTTCGGAATCGCCATCCGATGTAAACATACGGCCCTGGATCTGATCGGCGGATATGGATATATCCGATAC
>JBDNAO010000442.1:0-5092 GCA_039768375.1 Desulfobacterales bacterium
CTGGCAGCGGCCCTCTATCTGACGCTCGAAAAGAAAACCCACGAGAAAATATATGTGGTCAAGCCAATGATCGAAATCGGCCAGAAAATGGGGTATCTGCCCGGACGAATAGAAGAGAAAATGGAACCCTACACGCGTTACATGTCGGACCTGATTCTCAAACTGCACCAATTACGTCCGGCCAACCGCATATTTGCCGATACGATCGAAATCCCGCCTAAATACAATTCGAAGCGTTTCGAACTCCTGCCCTTGGCCTACATCCGGGGAATGAACATCGAAAACGCGGTGGTCATTGTCGACGAGATGCAAAACATGTCCCGCAACGAGTGCCGGTCGCTGCTTTCTCGAATGGGCGAGGGCGTCAAGTGTATCTGCCTGGGGGATATCCACCAGGTCGACAATCCTTATTTGAATGTCGACAACAACGGCATGAACTGGGTGGTCAACAAGTTCAAGGGAAGCAAAATATACGCCCACCTCGTGCTGAAGGGCGACAAATCACGCGGCCCGATCACGGATCTGGTGATCCGGTCCGGGCTCTAGTGATTCGTCACACATAGATTGTCTTATCCATTGTCGACCGCTGCTCGATATTTCAAGCCTGAGGGCATAACAATGACCATTGACAGTGTTGGTTTAGGTTTCAGCACTGCCTCTGGCTGCAAGCATCCAGTTTGATCGAAGAGGAAACTTTGCCCTTGGCTAGTTTCATATGAAGGCTTGCCCGCCCGCCTAAAATAATGCCAAATACCAAAATACAATTTCCAAATCTCAAATAAGATCAAAAACAAATAGTTTGGAATTTCGAATTTCGGTCATTGTAATTTGTTTGTTATTTGTTATTTGCGATTTGGAATTTTTCATCGAAACTTAGAGGTAACTAAAAAACACACAATCATAGTAAGACCCTAATCTTGGAAGCTTACTAGATAATAATCGGCAGGCTGTCGCTCATGCCTGGGGTCTCTCCCGGTCGTCGTCCTCGATCCGCACCAGCCCCTGGCCGCCGTCAATGACGATTTGGGCGCCTTCCGGAATCCTGCGGGTGGCGTTGCGAACCCCCACCACGGTCGGAATGCGCAGTTCGCGGGCGACGATCGAGCAGTGATTCAGGAGTCCCCCCTCTTCGACCACCAATCCGCCCGCCAGGCTCAGTATGGGTGTCCAGCCGGGATCGGTGTTCGCGGCCACAAGGATGTCACCGGGATGAATGTCGGCCCGCGATGGATCGTGGACGATACGGGCCGGCCCGCTGGCCTGACCGGCACTGGTGCCGATGCCCCGGATAGCATCGACGCCGGTGGTGAACGTCTCTGTCGGCCGGCCGTCCACGAGAAACGAACTCGCGGACCCGCCCTGCAGGAAGCGACGGTGCCGCGTCCCGGCCAGTCTGCGCATGTCTTCCGGAGACGTTTCGCCGGCCGCGAGCTGTTCCAGCTCCGCCAACTTGAGGAACAGGACCGCATCCCCCAGGCCGGTATGGCCACCCACCTCCTGAAGCGCTTTTCGGATCTCGAACAGCGCCTCATCCAGCAAAAAGCGCAGGTCCTCCCGCAGGTCCAGGAATTTGCGGGTCATCACCCGCAGGACAGTCAACAGCAGACTGCGCTCGGCCATAAGATCGCTGCTGTCGTCCGAATCGCCGTCGGTCGCTGCAGCTCGTTCCGCAACCCCAGCGGAGGTGGTCTGCCGTCGCGCCAGTGCTTGCAGGATACCGATGACCTCCTGCGGGGCTTCCGCCCAGCGCTTGATGTAGAGGGTTCGGTGTCGCGAACGGCAGCCGTAAAGGGCCAGAATCCGAACCAGCTCGGCCCTGAACCGCACCGGCAGCAGCCGCAAAACCGCTTCGGGATCGTGGGTCCGAAAGAGCGCCAACAGTTCCGGGTTGTTCCTGACGTGTCCGGCCAGATCGCGGAAGCACCGCTCGATGTCGATCGTGACGTTGTTGCCCCCCCGGCTGATGCGGGCTAGGAAAGCGGCGTGGGATGCCCCCCGGTAGTCGACCATCAGCCAGCGCAGCACCAGCGTAAAAAAAGTGGCAAAACCATAGGGCCACTGGTTCCAGATCTGGATTTGAAGAAGGACCTCCAGAGCGCGGCGCACCTTGTTCAAGCACTGCCCGGTGGTGGTGCCGGCTATGGCCCGCACCCCGTCGAGCCGGCGGCGGATCTTCGCCCGTCGACCCCGGGCCAACCACAGGCAGAGCAGCGGGTTTACCTCGGGCTGGAACACCGGCAAGAGCAGTGCCCGCAGCAACGTCGCCGCCAGCTGCGACGCTCCCGGCACGGCAATGGCGTCAACCTCGCCGTCGTGCGGAAACAGGGCCCGCACATCTGCGGTGCGCAGCCGAAGTGGCAAACGGGCGACGGCCGATCGGAGGCCGGCGCAGTTGAGATACAGGTATCCGTTGATCACCGCCAGCATCGGGGAAACAACGGGTATGCCGACAATCTTCAACACACGGTTCAGGTTGAAGCGCGGCTCGTTCTGCAGCATGATATCGGCCAAAAACGGGGTCAGGCGATCGGCCCACAGGTCGTCGACAATCCTGCGGGTCCAGGTTCCCGGCGGCGCGGTCAGGGCCCCCTCCTCGATGGTGGTGATGCGTCGATACTGCAGCAGCCACAGGGTGCGGCCGCCGTCGATGGCCCACTCGATGTCCAGCGGGCTCTCGCCGACGCTTTTCTCGAGGCGTCGCAGCAGTGCGGCCACCCGGCGCCAGTCGGATTCCGCCAGAAGGCAGTCGCTGCGGCGCGCCGCGGGTCCGGCGTCCGGCGGCAGATCGATCCGCAGGTGTCCCTCGCCGCCGACAAATGCGCGATGCGGTGAGACGTGACCGCTGACCAGGGACTCGCCCGAGCCGCTGATGCCCTCGATGACGATTTCGTCGCGGGCGGGGTTCAATGGATTGCGGCCAAAGGCAACTCCGGCGGCAACGGCATGCACCATGCGCTGCAGCACCACGCCCATCAATGGGATTTCCCCCGCTGCATTCCCCCGGTCGCCGGCCCGCAGGTAACTGCGGACATTTTCCTCCTCGGCACTGAGCCAGCACATTTCGATCTTGTTCTGCAGGTCGTCGGCATGGTCCACCTGCAGAAAAGAGCGATATTGCCCGGCAAAGCTCTGCTCTTTGAGGTCTTCGCGCACGGCCGAAGAACGAATCGACAGTCCCCGGCTCAACCCCAGCATATCACCAACCGCCTTCACCTCCGCGGCCAAACCGTCGGGCCAGCAACGGTGGGAAAGGTAAAAGCGATGGGCTTCAGTGGTGACGGCCGCCGCGCAGGGTACCTCGAAACCCAGGCGGGAAGCCCGCGCCAGAGAAGCGAACTTCCGGCCGACGACGCCCGGATCGAGCGCCCGTGCGTCGTCAAATTGAATCAGGAATTTCATAGGTCCTGCTTGGATTGCCTTGAATGGGAACAGGGGTTTGCGTCAACGGAACAAGGAATTTGGTTCCCGGTAAATCCAGAGTGAGAAACGCCTCGATATTTTTCTCGACTGCCACCCGGCCGACATACAAAAAGACCGGGCGTGGATCCGGTATAAATCCTTTGTCCCGTATACGCAAGAGATCCGTATCGACACCTCGCGACCAAATAACGGTGTGAGTGACGCCCTTGTGGGCCAATTCCCGTTTCAGTGGTATTGAGGCCGTCATGACCCTGGAAGATGCTTAATTAACCGCCTATTATTATAGATTAAAATGAGCCCATGATGAGCGTGCTGTTAGGGTGAGGTTAGCGATGCGGGTTTCGCGGCCGGACGCTCATTGCAGAGAATGACCAAAGATAAACGACGAGAAAAAATAATCCGATATGTTTGAGCTGCAAGAGCCGATTGGACTGCATTGCGCGCATAGAGCAGGCATTCGGCTGCACTGGCGCCTGCGCCGACGATAATGTCATTGTTCAGCTTCCGTTACTAAAATCGACGGCCCTGGGTAACAGACTTGGATGAGCCATAACGAACTGGTTGGTGCCCGTCCACGAATGCTTGACGGCACTGTTACGTGCCCAAGTCCTAAATTGGAATTTGACAACAACACGGGTATGATTAACGTTTTATATCGAAATGAACGTAAACGAGAAGGAGAAGATAATGGAATTCAGCTGTTTAAAAAAAGAATGCCCCTACGATGGAAAGGGGTCATACATGATTAAGATCCCATCGGAAGCGTGTGTCGATGAGCACAACTGCGCAACCATTTTCTGCCCACACTGTAAAAGCGAGTTGATTAGAATGGAACCGGATGAAGACGAAAAGAGCCTACCACATTAGCGTTCTATCTTGCTGCCGCCATTAGCTCGCCTTGATAAAATTTGGGACCTACTTTTGATGTAGTTGCAGGCTACTTTGAAGACCACAACCGGATCCACCAATCTTCCGATGATCTGCACGCCAATCGGCATATGTTGAGAACTCAAGCCGACAAGAATGCTGATCACTGGCATCGAGTTCAACATGTTGAACGGGACGGTGTATCGCATGATCTTGCACCGCAACCCCCACCCCTGGCGGGGGAGGGTCGCGGTGAAGATGTAAAAGCGGGGGGTTTTCAGGCTTGGTTGTCGTCACGAACGGGGACGGGGGGATGATGCGAAGGCGCGGAATAGCTCTCGCGTTTGGCAGCGGCTACGGCCCGGTTGGCAATATCCTGAACCTTCTCGTACGCCTGTTCGTGCTTCTTGGCCAGGTCGCTAATCTGGGCCGCCTGAGAGGTGACCAGGTTGTTCAATGACTCGATTCTTGCCGCCAGTACGTTCTTCTCGCCTTCGAATCGGGATTCCATAAGCGTCCTGTCTCTTTCAAAATCGCGTGTGAGTCGTTTGGTGGTCTCGGCCACTGCCGCTTGAACGGCGGCTTCGTTGCGTTTGGGAAAGGTTTCCACCTCTTTTTGCAGGGCCGCCGTCTCTTTTTCACGGCCTGCAATGGCCTCTTCACGTGCGTCGAACTCAATCTTGCGCTGCTGGTATTCCTTCTCGAAATCACTGCGTTTTGCAGCGATCTCCTTCTGAAGCGCCTGCAACTCATCTTCCTGAGCATTTTTCCTCTGCGCTTGCTCCCGCGCAAAAGCATACTCATA
>JBDNAO010000068.1:0-3578 GCA_039768375.1 Desulfobacterales bacterium
ATATCCTGGAAGTACCTGCTCGACTTCGACGCCGCCCTGGTTAATTACGATACCGGTTTTATGATGGCGGCGCCGCTGGTGAAACTCAAGGCCTTCGGCGTCAATGCGATTAAAGACTTCTCTTATGTCAATCTGCTTTTCGGCCGTCAAGCCGGCGGGATCGGGTCCGGCTTCGGTCTGGGCTTGATCGCGGGCGGCATCTACCTGATCCTGAGAGGATTTATCCGCTGGGAAATCTCGCTTTCTTTTCTGGCCGGAGTATTTGTGATGGCCTCTATCTTTTATATGGTCGATCCAACCCGGTTTGCCGACCCCTTTTTCCACCTGCTCACCGGATACACTCTGATCGGCGCCTTTTTTCTGGCCACCGAAGACTCCGCTTCACCGGTCAACTTCATACCGATGCTCATCTACGGGGCCGCCGGGGGCATTGTAACCGTGTTGATCCGAAACATCGGCGTCTATACCGATGGGGTGCTCTATGCCATTCTGGTCATCAATCTGATACAACCCCTGGTCGACAAAATCCGGCCCCAAGCGGTAGGAAAGGTGGTCTAAGATGCGTGAAATGATTCAAATGGTCGTTGTTCTCACGGTCTTGAGCTTCGTTTCAGGCGGCCTGCTCGCCTACGTCAAAGACGGCACCAAAGAGAAAATCGAATTCCAACAGCTCACTTTCGTAAAAGGCCCCGCCATCAAGGAAATCCTGAAAGGCGCCGGTAACGATCCGATCACGGATCGCTTCAAACTCAAGGATGGCGATGCCGAACGAAGCTTTTTCGTGGGGGTGTTCGACGGAAAGCCGGATACGGTGGCATTCGAGAGCTCCGGCAAGGGCTACGGCGGCGACATCGGTGTAATGGTCGGGGTGAAACTCGAAGACGACAAGATCGTCGGGGTCGGGGTGACCACCCACAGCGAAACGCCCGGCCTCGGTTCACGGGCCAAGACCGACCCCGCCTTCGTCGCCCAGTTTCCCGGTATGCCGCTCAAAGAGACCTTCAAGGTGAAGACGGACGGCGGACAGGTGGACGCCCTGTCGGGGGCAACCTTGACGTCGCGGGGCGTGTCGTCAGCACTGACGGATGCCGCTAAAACCTACGAAAAGCTCAAGCCCCAGATAGCGGACAAACTAAAGTCATTTTCCAAATAGACAATGGGGGAATAAGATGGCGCGATCGATTGCTCAGGAATTTACCAAAGGCCTATGGGACGAAATACCGCCGTTTCGCCTGGTTCTGGGACTCTGTCCCGTCCTTGCGGTCACAAAAACGGTCGAAAACGGCTGGGGTATGGGACTGGCCACGACCTTCGTGCTGTTGGGATCCAACGTCCTGGTCTCGATTTTGCGAAAAGTCATTCCCGCAAAGGTCAGGATCGCCTGCTTCATCATCATTATCGCCACCTTCGTGACGCTCGTCGAACTGGTGATGCAGGCCTTTGCCTACCCGCTGTTTCTCAAACTCGGCATCTTCATTCCGCTCATCGTCGTCAACTGCATCGTGTTGGGTCGGGCCGAGGCTTTCGCATCGAAAAACAGCGTCATCCGGTCGACACTGGACGGACTCGGCATCGGCATCGGTTTTACCCTGGCCTTGTCGGCACTGGGGGCCGTGCGGGAGCTTTTGGGATCCGGCGCCCTGACGATCTATGAAACACCGATTCAAGTCTTCGGACCGTCTTTTCAACCCTTCACTTTTATGATCGAAGCCCCCGGCGCTTTTGTAGGCCTCGGATTGATGCTCTGCATCATGAACCTGCTGGGCAAAAAATAGGAGACCGTCATGGGTGACTACCTCGTTCTTGCCATCAGTTGCATCCTCATCAACAACATTGTGCTGGCCCAGTATTTGGGGAACTGTCCGTTTCTGGGGACATCCAAGAAAATGGAGACCGCCACCGGTATGGCCATGGCGGTTATCTTCGTTCTGGTCCTGGCCGGTGCCATGACCTGGGTGGTCGACACCTATGTTCTCAAAAAATTCGGCCTCGAGTATCTGCGCACGATCTCGTTTATTTTGGTGATCGCCTCTCTGGTCCAGTTTGTCGAAATGTTTTTGAAGAAGAGCATCCCGGCGCTGTATGCGGGTCTGGGCATTTTTCTGCCCCTGATTACCACCAACTGCGCCGTCATGGGCGTGTGCCTGATCAACATCAACGAAGAGTACAGTTTCCTTCAGGCGCTGGTCGCCTCGTTCGCCTACGCGGCCGGCTTCGGCCTGGCGCTGATTCTCTTTGCCGGCGTACGGGAACGGATCCTGCTAGCCCGCGTTCCGCGACCGCTCCAGGACACCTCGATTGGGTTGATCACCGCCGGAATCCTGTCGCTGACTTTTTTCGCTTTCAAAGGCTGGGTGTAACAAATTCTTTTTGCTGTTTAACGGAGGAAACTTTGATAGAAGCCGTTTTGGTCATGTTGGGCCTGGGCGCCACCTGTGCGTCGATGTTGACGATCGCATCCAAGGTCTTCTATGTTTACGAAGATCCGCGCATCGCCGAAATCGAGGGTATGCTGGCCGGCGCAAACTGCGGTGGTTGCGGATACCCCGGATGCTCGGGTGCGGCGGCGGCCGTGGTCGACGGCAAGGCGTCGCCGGGTGTTTGCGTGGTTGCCGGGCTTGAAACCGCCGTCCAGGTGGCGGCGGTGATGGGAATCGATCCCGGCACGGTCGAGCCGTTCAAATCCCTGAACACCTGCCAGGGAGGCGAGCGCGCGGAGGACAAGTTTATTTACGCGGGCGTCAACAGCTGCCGCGCCCTGGCAACCCTTTCGGGCGGCAAGCGCGAGTGCCGCGTGGGTTGCCTCGGCTTCGGCGATTGTATCCGTTCCTGCCGCTTCGATGCCATTCACATGGGACCGGACGGGTATCCGGTGGTCGATGAATTCAAATGCGTCGGTTGCGGTGCCTGCGAAATCGCCTGCCCGAAATCCATCCTGCAAGTCCGCACCATGTCCCAGCGGCTGCTGCATTTCAACCAGGAAGACGACGCCCTGGCCCCCTGCCAGCAAACCTGTCCGGCAGAAATCGACATCCCGCGCTACATCGCCTGCATTCGGGATGGCGACTACGAAGGCGCCGTCAACACGATCCGCGAACGCAACCCCCTGCTGCTGGCCTGCGGCCGGGTTTGCCCGCATCCCTGTGAAGACTATTGCCGCCGCGGCATCGAGGAGGAGCCAGTATCGATCAACCAACTGAAGCGGTTTGCGGCCGACTATGAGATGAACAGCGGCAAACGGCTGCCGATTGCCTGTGCTCCCGACACCGGAAAAAAGGTTGCCGTGATCGGCGGCGGACCGGCGGGGTTGACCAACGCCTATTTTCTGAGGCGTCTGGGACACACGGTCACCATCTTCGATATGATGCCCAAGCTGGGCGGGATGATCCGCTACGGCATCCCCGAATACCGGCTGCCCAAGGAAGTCCTGGAGTGGGAAATCGATGGGATCCTCAATCTGGGTATCGAGCATCGCCCGAACGTCAAACTCGGCCATGATTTCACCCTGGCAGACCTGGAAACCGAAGGCTTCGACGCCGTTTTTATGGGCATCGGCGCCTGGAGGGACTACAGCCTGA
>JBDNAO010000443.1:0-11099 GCA_039768375.1 Desulfobacterales bacterium
CTCAACTCACTGGTCGGCCTCTTTCTGGATCGGCACCTTGCTGTTTACAAGAACCCCGAATCATACGCTATTTTCGAGGAACAATCCCGCATACTTAAAAATCAGCTGACCGGCTCGGAAAAGCGGCTCGGGGACTTCAGAAAGACCCATGATCTGGACTCCCTCGAAGAGCAGCGCAACCACCTTCGAGAAGAGCATTCGAAACGTCATACGGACCTGAGCCAGACCGAAAGCCAGATCGTCGAGACCCGCAGCCGACTGGAACAGCTGCGCCTTCAGCTTGCCAAGGTGCCCCGCAACATCCCGCAGAGCGAAACAATCGATCACAGCTCCTCAATAATCAACTCGCCTGAGGCCAGTCTCGTGGCACTGGAGTTGAAAGAAAAGGAACTGCTCAACAAATACAACGAGCAAAGCCGCCTGGTCCAAAACGTCAAGGACGAGATCGCCATGGTCCGTAAAAAACTCGACACCCAGGAGCAGAAGCGCTACGGGAAAAGCAGCTCCGGCATGAACACGACCTATATGCGTCTCCTGGAGCAGCTGCGGGCGCAGCTCGGTAAGGTGCCCCGGACGATCCCAATAGATGAAGAAGTCGACCACAACCCTTATTCAATCAACTCGCTTCAGGCACGGCTGGTGGCGCTCGAACTGAAGGAAAAGGAGCTGGTCAACAAGTATACCGAGCAGAGCCGCCTGCTTCAAAACGTCAAGGGCGAAATCGCCATGGTCCGCCGGAAACTAGATGCCCAGGAGGAAAAGCGCTACGGGAAAAGCGGCTCCAACGCGAACACGACCTATCAGCGCATAGAGGGCGAGCTCTTCAAAAACGAGGCCGAGCTCAAGACGCTCGTTGCCAAGCAAAAAAACCTGAACGAGCAACTGGCCCCCTACCAGGACCAGCTCGACAAGATCAACCGCATCGAGGTGGATCTCAACCAGCTCAAGCAGGAGGTCGAGATCGACCGCCAGAACTACCGGCTTTACTTGACCGAGTTCGACGAGTCGCGCAGCTCGAACGCCATGAATTCGGAGAAGATCGCCAACGCGAGTCTGCTCGAATCGGCCCAAGCTCCACTCAAACCGGTCAGCCCCAACAAGCTGCGCAACCTGATGCTGGGCCTTTTGTTGGGCGTGTTCGGCGGACTGGGCCTCGCCTTTTTCATGGAGTACCTGGACGATAGATTAGAACGACCCGAGCAGGTCAAGAACGCCCTGAAGTTACCTGTACTGACCTCTCTCCCGGAGTTTAAGAGTTGAGATAAAAAGATTTCATCGGTCTAAATTAGGCTCATATAAGAGGTGACGCCATCGGAAAATATTGCAAAGCACTGGAAAGAGGCGAAGAGGGATACGGGCGCAGAGCACCGGAGGCAACGCTAAAGCCGATCGCAGAGACACCCCCTCCCATTTCTCCGCCGGAAGCCGCCCATGAACCGATGGACCGCTTCGAGGCGCTCAAAATCAACATTCTGGCGCATCATCCCGGCCAGACCATCAAGACGATCCTTTTTTCAGGCACCACTCACGGCGACGGCGCTTCGACCACGGCCATCAACTTTGCCACCACACTGGCCCGCAACTGCCGGCTAAAGGTTCTGCTGATTGAGGCCAACCTGATAACACCCAACGTCCACACAGCTTTTCGCATCGAACCGGAGCGCGGTTTGTCGGACCTTATGTCCAACGGTGATAAGCCTGACTTCTATATCAAGAAGGTCGAACCAGGAAACCTCTCCGTGGTCACCGCCGGCTCGAAGCCCACAGGATCGTTGAGCCTTTTCGAGTCAGACCGCTTCAACGAATTTCTCACGTCAGTGCGCGTTGCCTTCGACTACATCATCCTGGATGGTCCCCCCATTCCCAATTTTTCGGAAGCAAGGGTGCTTTGCACCAAAGTGGACGGGGTGGTACTGGTGATCGAGGCTGGCAAGACCCGCAAACAGGCCGCCGTCAGGGCTAAGAAAGAGCTGGAGGAAGCCGGCGGCAAGGTCCTTGGCGTGGTGCTCAACAAACGCAAGTATTACATTCCGGAGTGGATATACAAACGGCTTTAGCAAGCCGCTCACCTCGAAAACCCGCAAATAGAAATTTGAAACTTGAAACTCGAAACTCAGAACCCGGAACCATTAATTGAAACTTGAGACTCGAAACTCGAAACTCAGAACTCGCAACCTGTAACCTGCAATTCGTAACCAAGGTAGGCGCCTGAGCCCGGCTGAATGGTTTCGAAAGACGGCTGAAACTTGCCGCCAACGGGCTCAATCCCGCCGCGGCGGGACTAAACCGACTCAACCGACCTAACTGACACAACTTAAAAGAAGACCACAGCAACGGGGTCAACGAATGCGGACGCCGGAGGAAAGCAAGGTGCTGGCAGTGTTGGCCAAGGAATGGGAGTTTAAAGGACCGCCGGGAATAATGGACATCAGCGACATTGTGGCGGTTCTCCCTATCGCTCCCAGTGACACGCTTGCGGCACTGAAAACCTTGTACACAAGCGGGTTGATCGATATGAACACTCTCAAAACCAGTGCGTTTCTGACGCCGGAGGGATACGCTGCCGCCGATCGTTCAGGCAATCGGCGGCACGAGGAGAGTTGAAGCCGGGGATGGGGATGACCCGATGTCAAACGACAGAAGTGAGTCATCCAGGGTCAGAACGTAGATGATCATCGCGGCCAACATCAGGATGACAGCCACCCAGACCCGCCAGTCCTTGTGCAGCCTTTTTCTCTTAGACCCACTGCTCTACGTGTGACTCTTCTTTTCCAACCCCGAATGTCTGTGCATATTTTGTTTCATAGCCTGACTATTGTTTGCTGGTCACTTATGGTTGCTCACTGCTTTATCGGTAAAAACTATGCCTTGCTGCCGTATGCGGTCATATGCTCTGGCAGGTGAGGGTCACTGCCGTACATAAAATGTTTTCGCATGTTTTCCGAGTACCGGCTCGCCTTGGGTTTCCGCCCCATCGCCTCGGCAACCTCGCGGATGTGAATCGGTGCCGCACCGCAGCATACGCCGATATACCGGATGTTCGCCTTCCAGGCTTCCTCGGCAAAACGACGGATTTCATAACGGTTGCAGTAGAGCGGGTCGAGGGCGGTCGGGAAAGTTCTATTGTGGGGTGACGGAACTTTGCAGCCATTGTTGTCGTCAAGATTGAAAATGGTTGGTTGCTTGGGCGTCGTCCTGTAGGGAACCGGCAACGCTGCAACATGGCAACTGACCGCATTACGAATATCTTTCAAGAAGGGCATCATGGTTGCAGGCCCCCTGAAACAGTTCATTCCGACCACATCAGCGCCCCGCTGCTCAAGTTCTTTGCATGTGTCGACAATCTCCCAATTGTCGCGCATGATATTCTCGCCCATCGGAGCAATCGTGATCACCGACGGCACTCCAGCTTTTTTGATGACTTCCAGGGCACAGAAAGCCTCTTCCGCAAAATAGAAAGTTTCGCCGATAATGAAATCGACACCCCCGTCAGTCGACCAGGCGACCATTTCTTCGAACATTTCGCGGACCTGCCGACGGCTGTGTTTATCATCGGGGTTCCAGATATTCGAGTTGGAGATATTTCCGGCGACCAGGTTCGGCTCCTGATCACCCTCGACCTCCCCGGCAACTTCTTTGGCTATCTTCAGTGCCGCTCTGTTTAAAGGCTCCAGTAGGTCCTCTTTGTCGATGATCCTCATCTTCTCCCGGTGGGCATTGTAAGTAAAGGCCTGGATCACATCCGAACCGGCATGCTGGAAATCCCTGTGCAAGGTTTTAAGAGCCTCGGGATTCTCCAAAGCAACCTCCGGAACAAATTCCCCGGCTGTCAGGTAGCCTCTGCGTTCCATTTCGAAAAGGTAGCCTTCGGCACAGACGACGCCATCCTCGGCCAACCTTGTTGCCAAATCTCTCTTCATGTTTCATCCTCCCTGAAGTTGCCGGTTTGAAAGTTTTACATTTTCACGAGCAATTTAAGCATGAAAGACAGCGTGGCAACCTTTCCGATTTCTCTGCGAGAACTTTCTTTTAGAACTTAAGGGATGAATCACATGGGAGTATAAAATTAAGAAATTCAGAACTTTATAACCTTTGAACCTTGAACCCGGAACCCGGAACCGATAATAGTTTAGGTTCTATTTTGTTCTGTCCGGGGCCGCCGCCGACACCGGTACGCCGGCGCACCCGCGGTCCGGCGCCACCGGCCGGCCGCCAGTCCCGCGGCTGCCGAACCGTGTGGAGCAAATGGAGTTTGTTCTGTTTTTTCAAACGGTAGTAAATCAACGCCCAGGCGCAGGGAACATCGGCATAGATCTCGCAGTTCCCATTTTGGGACCCGCCGCACGGCCCGTTGAACAGGCTCTTGGCACATCGGGCCACGGGACAGATGCCGCCAGTGTAAGACAACATGCAGTCTCCGCACCCTTGACAGACCTCCTGCCACACACCGGCTTGGTTGGAGGCGCCGTAAAAGGTGGTGTTCAACGCCGGGATCACCGGCAGGGGTTCGAACACATCGCCCACGGTTTGAACTCCGCAGCCGCAAGCCAGCGACAAAATCGCTTCGGTGCCCGGCGGCAGTGTCTGGTAGGCGGAGACGAGGTCCTGTTCGCACTGTCGAATGATCGTATCGACCGCAAAGACCGGGGGGTTCCCGGCGAAAGCAGAACTTCGGGACAGCTCGAGTGCCAGCTGCCGGGTCTCGCGGTCACCTCCGGAAAGACAAACCGTCACGCAACTCCCGCAGCCGATTATCAATACTTTGCGGAAGCCCGACAAAGAGTCGACAATCTCCTCAAGCGGCTTCATATTTCCGACGATCATCTCATCACCTTTCTTCGAATCCGGGACCCGGCCGGAAATGGGCGCGGACCAAGGCGTCGACCTCCCGCCGGTGTTTAGGGCAGAAGGGATCGACTTCCGTTTTGCGGCATTCCGTCACCGTTTGTTTGAAGGGCACCGTGTAGAGCGGTTCGCCGCAAACGCCACAGCGCACGAGATCCAGGGTGACGACCTCGTCCCAGGCGCTTTTCAGAAAATGCTGAAATTCGATGGCCTGCTGCGGACAGACGCGCCAGCACTGACCGCAGCGGGCACACAGGCTCATGTTGTGCCGCAGTTTTCTACGGTTGTCCCGGTCTTCATAGTCCAGAGCCGAAGCCGGACAGTTCTGAACACACGCAAGGCAACCGTTACAGCGATCGTTCACTTGAAAAAATGACATTTGGCACCCCTGCGTTGGCGAATTGGATGAACGAATACAGAAAGTAAAAAAAATCCTTTGCGATCTCTGCGGCTCAAGCGAAGCGGGCGGTGAACTCATGCTTAAACAATTGTGTGCTCAGTAGTAGGATTCATCTTTAATGAAGCCCCCTCTGCTGCCCAGTGCTAATATACCGGCGGCTTTCCGGACCCGCGAATCCTGCTGCCGGTAGTCTTCGACGTAATCCAGTGCACCGGGGAAGCAGTAGCGCACACATAGAGGGTCACCACCGCAAAGGTCGCACTTGAATACCGTGTGCCGTTCGGACTCGAAGCCGAGCGCCCCGAAGGGACAGGCGGCCATGCACATCCGGCAGCTGATGCAGCGGTCGTAGTCGATCAGGACCCGGTCCAACTGGCTGTCCCTGTATATCGCCTCCCTCGGACATACCGCCATGCAGGGGGCATCCTGGCAATGCTGGCAGATAACGGGCAAATAAAACCCTTCGGCATCATGCCGGATTATCCGGATGCGGGATTGAGCCGGATTTCGCACACCGGATTTGATTATGGAACAAACGGTCCGGCAAAGCGAACAGCCGTTGCATTTTTTCGGATCGGCTATCAGCGCGCGATTTTTTTTCATCGGTGATGACCTGTTGCCGCCTGTGGGCTGATGTGATGTCATTTATTTACCGTCGAGAGGTCACTGACTGTCGATACGCCGGCTGATGCCTTCGACGGCCGATTTCATGTGCGTCACCAACTGCTGCATCTTCTCGTCATTCATGCTCGGTTTGAATCCGACGACCCAGATGGCCGACACGGGCTGACCGCCGGTTTTGATGGGTGCGGCCGCTGCCCGCACACCGGAGATGTATTCTTCATCGTCGAAGGCCACACCGTCGCGCCGTACCTTGCGGATCTCCTGCAGGTACCGGCGTTGATCGGTAATGGTGTGCTCCGTATACCGCGGCAGCCCTTTGACGCGCAGCAGTTCCGTGACCTGCCCCTCCGGCATGGCCGCAAGAAAGAGCTTACCGGTCGCACCGGCCAGCAATGGAATGGTCGTTCCGACCGGAGAGGTGATTTTTAGATTCTGGGTCGACTCGACGATGTCCAAAACCGTGACGTGATCGACATTTCTGACGCCCAGAAAAACGGATTCCTGGATTTGAGCCATCAACTCTTCCATGAAGGGTCGCGCCGCATCCTTCAAATCGATTCGCGCGTGGGCCGATCGGCCCAGCTCAACCAACGTCACTCCCAGGGTAAACTTTTTGGTCCGGGGATCCCGCATAAGGGCCCCCTCCTCTTCCAGAGCCGCGACGATGCCATGGACGGTGCTCTTACCGATCCCCAACTCCCGGGCCACGTCGCTGAGCGTCAGGCCGTTAGGTTTTCTGGCTATGAGGCGCAGAACCTGAAAAGCTTTTCCGACGATCGGCGCTTTGTAATTATCAGCCATTGTTCTCCATAATGAACTTAATTTCATCCATGTTATACGGCAAACGGCGGACTTGTCAACCCAAAATTAACCTCAAATGACAATATATGGCCGTTTTGGGCAAATTTAACTTGACATGGCTGCGATATCTGTTAGGGTAACCCTACTCAGCTGTTCATCATAATGAACCACTTAGCAGACAGCCGATATCCGCCGCCCAATCATCGAAAGGAGCCTGTCATGGCCACCGAAAAAGAGCGCCAGTCAACCGCTGAAAGTCTCCGCCAAACCCGAACATACGGCAAGTTTCGCTGCCACAACCCCAGCTGTATGGGCAGGCTCCAGCCGGGAGCCGGCCAGAAACAGGTCAAATGTCCGGAATGCGGCATGGAGTTCCGGGTCTACTGGATCCGGCCCGATTTTCCCCGCATTCGCGGACCGGTCTGGGATGTGAACCGCAAGCTCGCGCAAGAAGCGCTGGTTAAAAAGGAGGGAACCCATAATGGCGTTGAATAGAAAAATTGCCTACATCGATCTGTCCACCGGTGAGGTCGAGGTCACACCCATTCCGCTGGATGTGCGCAAAAAATATCTCGGGGGCCGGGGTCTCGATGCCTACCTGCTCTACAATCACACCCAAAAAGGCTGCGACCCTCTCGGACCGGGCAACGCATTGATCATCAGCGGCGGGATTCTGACCGCCACCTGCGCTTCGGCCACGGCCCGCACCCACATCATGGCTAAATCGCCGCTGACCGGCCTGCTCGGCAGCGCCAACATGGGCGGATTCTTTGCACCCGAAATGGCCTGGGCCGGTTTTCACCATTTGGTCATCACCGGCAAAGCCGAATCGCCGGTCTATCTCTTCATCCACAACAACACCGTCGAGATCAGGGATGCCGGACACCTGTGGGGCCGCATGACGACCGACACTCAGTGGGCCATCCGGGAAGAGCTCGGTGACGAGGAAATCAAGAGCTGTGTCATCGGGCCGGCCGGTGAAAACCTGGTCCGTTACGCCAATGTGATGACCGGCATCAAGAACGCCGCCGGCCGCACCGGCATGGGGTGCGTGATGGGATCGAAAAATCTCAAGGCCGTTGCCGCCCGCGGCACGCTGGACATAAAGATCGCCCGGCCGGTCGAAGCCCTGGAATACAACAAGCGCTTCATCGACCAGATCACCAGCGCCAAGGTCAACCAGACCCAGGGCACTCTCGGCACCCCCTTCATCTGGGGCGCCACCAACTCCTGGGGCGGACTGCGCACGCGCAACTTTCAGTACAACCAGTGCGAATACGCCGACGATATCGAGCCCGAACGGCTGGACGAGATCGCCACCGAAACCATAGGTCCGCATCACATGACCGGCTGTTTCGGCTGTCAGGTGCACTGTAGAGCGCAGTACAAAATCCCTTCCGGTCCCTACGCCGGAAAGTACGACGAGGGGCCCGAGTACACCTCTCAGGGGGCCTTCGGCGCCCTGCCCGATTGCACCAACGCCGTTACGGTTCTCACGGGTAACCACTTGGTCAACCAGTACGGTGTCGACAACCTTGAGATCGGCAGCATCATCGCCTGGGCTCTTGAGCTTCGCGAAAAAGGGATTCTGACCGACAAGCAGACCGATGGCCTCGACCTTCGGTTCGGCAACGACGAAGCGGTCCTCGAAATGGTTCACCGGATCTGTCTCAGAAAAAGCTGGCTGGGCAACACCTTGGCCGATGGGGGCATTCCCGCGGCCGAAAAGATCGGCAGCAACGCCTTCGACTATCTCATCCAGGTCAAGGGCATGAACAATCTGCACTCGGACGAACGGGGGACCCCGGCCCTGGCCCTCAACATCGCCACCGCATCCAGAGGTTCGGACCACCTGCGCAGTCGCCCGGCGATCGACCTGTATCACCTGCCCGAACCGGTCCTGCGAAAAATTTACGGCAACCCGGTACCCTATGACGGACCGCTCAGCTCGGAACACACCTCCTACGACGGCAAAGCCTGGCAGGTTTTCTGGCAGGAGAACTGTTACATGGCCGTAGACTGTCTGGGCATCTGCAAATATCACACGGTATTTTTAGGGGCGACCCTGCCGAACTTCGAAGACTGGCCCAAGGTTCTTTACCTGAACACCGGACTTGAACTGACGCCCACCGACATCTGGACGATCGCCGAACGCTGCAACATGATCGAGCGGTTGTTCAATCTCCGCGAAGGGCTGACACGTAACGATTTAAAAAAAGGCGACATGCTCAATCATCGCTATTTCGACGAGCCCTGCCGGCGCGGCGCGCCGGACGTGGTCGGCCGCAAGATCGACCGCGAAAAGTTTAAGCAGATGATCGATGAGTTCTACACGCACAAAGGTCTAGACGAAAACGGCGTTCCCAAGCCGGAAACCCTGCAGCGGCTCGGCCTCGAAAATGAACCGTCCCACCTGCTCTAACCCAGCGGGTTGTAATGTGAAAGGAAAACGAGATGGAAAAGGTTCTGAAAATCGACCACGAAAAATGCACCGGGTGCCGCCTGTGCGAGCTGGTGTGTGCCGTTAAACACGACGGGATTTCCAATCCGGTCCGCAGCCGCATCCGGGTGATCAAGTGGGAAGCCGAGGGCGTGTACATCCCGATGTCCTGCCAGCAGTGCCAGGATGCGCCCTGCCTGATCGGTTGCCCGGTGGGCGCTATTTCCCGCGAAGAGGAATTAGGCCGCGTGACCGTCGATTATAACGCCTGCATCGGCTGCCGCACCTGCGTGTCCGTCTGCCCCTTCGGCGCCATGAACTTCAACACCGTCGACCGCAAGGTCATCAAATGCGACCTGTGCGACGGCGAACCCCAGTGCGTCCGGTTCTGTGAGGTGAAAGCCGTGGATTACGTGGATGCCGGCGATATCAGCATTCAGAAAAAAAGGACCGCCGCCCAGCGGTTGTATGCCGCCGAAAACCGTTCGGCCGCAGTACAGTCCGAACTCTAAAAACGATTCGCGACTAAAAAAATTCCGTATCACCGCGACGGCAGCGTTTCATGAACGCGGACACGGGAATCCTTTTCCGACCGGTGGTTCACCATGATCATTCCCAGGCCGACCATGCAAAGCGCCAGCACCAATCGGGTGGTGATCACTTCACCGAGCATCAGGGCGCCGCTGATCGATATACCGAAAACCGGTACGAAAAAAGTGAAGGCGTGCAGGAGGCTGACCGGGTAACGGTGGACCAGCTCGAACCAGAAGATGAAACTCACCGAGGCAACGACGATGCACTGGTAGAAGAGCGAGATGCCGGTTAACACCGAAAAACCGGAAATCAGCTGATTTTCCGTGAGAAAACTGAGACCGAGCAGCAGCGGTGAAGAAAAGAACAGCTGGAAGAAAACCGCCTGCAGCGGCCGTGTCTGTCCGGTGAGGAAGCGTTTGATGTAAAGTGTCGTGGCGGCCCACAGGGCACCGGCAACCAATGCCATGAAATCCCCCTGCAGGCTTCCACTGGTCGACGGCCCCAGGTTTCTGACAAATAGAAGCGCCACACCGGCAAACGCCACGACGAGGCCGGTCCCCTTCCACCAATTCAGTCGGTCGTCTTTCAGAAAGAAATGGGCCCCCAGTGCAGCGAAAAAAGGCGCCGTGTAAACCAGCAGATAAGTGCGGGAAGCCAGGGTATACTGCAGCCCCACATAGATCAGGGCAAATTCGGCCGCGAAGAGTAGCCCGACAACAGCCCCGTGTCCGGTTATGACGGCCGAGGGGAAAATGGGAATCCCCCGCCACCGCATGTAGAGAAATATGAAAACGGTGGCCACCAAGGATCGCAGCCCGGCCATAAAAAGCGGGGCCACTTCGCGTGCGGCGAACTTGATGAACGCCATGTTCGCGCCCCAGGTCATGGCAAGGGCCAGCAGGATAAACACCGTCTGCCAGCGCAGTTGGGCTTTATACATTGCGACGCTCCGAAAAAGGAAAACGCCGAGAAACCGAATCCGGCCCAGTAATTCTCAGCGAAAATAAGGCGCCTATAGATTTAGCCGGGTGACCGAATTATAAAGCCCTCAGCCGCCGGCCAGCATGAGCGTAATGTGAATCTGGTCCCCGTCGGTGGTCGGCCGGGTCAATTCATCCGGATAGGCGCTCGCCATGTTCAGATAGATTTCGACGGTTTTTTGAAGCCGGCCCCTCCCGTCGAATAGCTGAGGCTTCAGCTCCGGATAGCGGGCGACCAGATTCCGGAGGCACTCTCCGACCGTTTGTCCCTCGATATCGACCCTAGCCTGCCCTGCCGTGAATCGACGGTGGGTCTTGTGCAGATGGATGGTGACGCTCACGCGAATCTCCTGTGGCAAACGAGTTCGTGTTTTGGTGTTAGAGGTGGCTGTGTACAAGTGTCTTGTCACAAATAAATTGTCTTATCCATTGTCGCCCGCTGCTTGATATGTCAAGCCTGGGAACATAACAATGA
>JBDNAO010000444.1:0-3031 GCA_039768375.1 Desulfobacterales bacterium
CACGGAACCGCTATACACTGAGCAACTGGCGGATTTGCACCTGGCGCACATCGAAAAGGAAAGACTGTGCGTGGCCGACGCCACGCAAATCATACTTACCGGAGGACCTGACGGGACGGATCATCCCTTTTGCCACGCCAACCTGGTGCTCGCCGCGCGTGATATCATCGCTGCGGATGTTGTCAGCCTGGCAATCTTGCGCTACGGTACGCTGATCGCTTCCGATGGGCTGCAAGGGCATTACGAACCACAACCGACCGGTTGGATAGAGGCCATCCATGGTTTAATCAAAGACTTGAAATGGCCTGAAGAAAAAAATGTTTTCAGGGGGACCGATGTCAAACTTTGCGATCCGGAATTCAGCAACTGGGACTGGGTCGCGATCCAGCGTGCCAGGGAGTTGGGTCTCGGCGTCATGGAACCGAATGATCTCAACCTGGTCTTCGATGAAGACGACTCGCCTTTTGCCGTATCCGGTGAAAAACGTGAGTGGATAACGCAAGACGCGATGCGCGCACCGAAGTGCCAACTGGCGTCGATCCAATAGAATCCCATGTTATTACAGGAGCAATGGAAGTATGGACAACCCCATCCTCCTCCATTTTGTTACCGTTGTGATTTTTTGTCAGATGCTCGCCATCGGGGTCAACCACTCGCTTCGGCAACTCACCTCCCTGTGGCGGCAGCCAATATTGCTACTGCGCTCCCTTCTTGCGGTTATCGTACTGGTTCCTGCGGTGGTCGGCCTCTTGCTGTGGCTGTTTGACTTACCACCCGCCATTGCGACTGGCCTCGCTCTGTTAGCTGCCGCACCAGGCGCCCCGCTCACGGCCAAACGGTCCCAAACGGCCGGTGGGGACCCGGAATACTCCGCCAGCCTTCAGCTAACCCTGGCACTGCTGGCCGTCGGAATTACACCGCTCACCCTGGCGGCCTTTTATGCGCTGTTTGAGCTGCCTATTGAGCGGCTGACTCCCGTTGAGGTGGCCCTGCAGGTCGGCGAGGTGACATTTCTGCCGGTGATCATCGGCCTGATATCGCAGCGTTTTGCACCGCGGCTCGCCGAAGTTATCGGCAAACCTGTAAGAGTGCTTGCCAATGTCCTGTTCATTTTGTTATTTGTTGTGCTTATCGTACTATTGGCACTCGCGCCTGACTTGCGGGAGATGCTGAAATTGGGAGTGCTACCCATCGTAGCGATCATTGTAATCGTGGCGCTCTCTCTAATCATCGGTCACCTGCTGGGTGGCCCATCCCGGGCGCAGCGGTCTTCCCTCGCCATTGCCAGTATCGCGCGCAATGCCGGGCTCGCCCTGTTCATCGCAGCCCTGTCGGATTACGGGCAAAATTTTATCCCAACGCTCCTGACCTATTTGATTTTGGGAGCACTTGTTGCCGTTCCCTACTCCATCTGGAGTAAACGCCGAATGGCATAGAAGGAGATTTTATGACTGAAGAAATATCACTGCAAGCCGCCGCTGAGGTGATGCGCGAGGCCATGCGGCAGGCGGTCAAGCGTCATTCACTCTGGTATCTTATCCAGGGGGGTATGATGATACTGGCCGGCGCTTTTGCCTTTGCGTATCCCCTATTCCCGTCTTCTGCAGCCCCCGCACTTCTCGGGTGGTTGCTCATCATCAGCGGCGTTGTTCAAGGCACTAGTTTGATCGGCGCCCGGAATGTCCCCCATTTCTGGCTGCAATTAATGTCGATTGTTATTGCTTTAATCATCGGACTGATGTTTTTGCGCAATCCCGGGCAGGGGCTTTTTACCCTGACCATGCTTCTGATTGTCTACTTCATGGCGGAAGGCATGTCCAAGGTGATACTCGCGTTGACCATCCGGCCCTTCCCCAACTGGCACTGGGTTCTCGTCAGTGGCTTGATTGGGATTGTGGCGGCCATTCTGACATGGAGCAAACTGCCGGTTACGGCGGTTTGGCTGCTCTGTCCTTTACTTGGTATCGTCCTCATCGGTGAAGGTGCCGCCCACGGTTATCTTGCCTGGCATGTTCGCAAGGCTTTAAGCATAAAAAAAGCTGAAAGCAAAGCGACATGAATCCGGGATGATTGTTTCAAGACTAAATTGAGCGGTTCCAGGTTCAGCGACGCCTCTGGCCGCCCAATCTGATCGTGTAAGAAACACTTTTAAGCTACTGTAAAAATACCAAATCGCAAATAACAAATAACAAATAAATCACAATGACCGAAATTCGAAGTTCCAATTCAATGACCTCCGCCAAAGCCGGTGGAATGGCTTGTCAGCCGCTCAAAGCGGTCTTTTAAAATCTTTTTGAGATTTGGATATTGTAATTTGGAATTTATTTGTATTTTGGTGCTTGTATTTTGGTATTTGGTATTATTTATGGCGGGCGGGCAAGCCCTGAAATCTGATACCTAAACCAACACTACCGATAAACATAGTTATGTCCCCAGAATTGAAATATCGAGCAGCGGTCGACAATGGATAGGACAATTCATGTGTGACAAGACACTAGGTTATTGGAAAGGGATCTAAAGGCGAAAATGAACCAGAATGTTGCAAAAACGAGCTTGACGAACGAGCTGGCCAAGGAGCGTAATCGGGAAGCGTCCGACCGGACGCTCATGGCATGGATTCGCACGTCTATTTCCTTGATTGGTTTCGGGTTTGCCATCGCGAAGACCTATGAATATATTGAAGCCGACTATATGGAAGAGACGGGCAGAGCCCTCGACGCCCTCCACACCCCGGTTATTTTTGGAATTAGTTTCATCGTTCTCGGCATGTTGGGGATTTTCGCGGGTGTTATCCAGTATGGGCGCATTTTAAACCGGATCAACAGCGATCAATTTACCTATATCGAACCCCGGCCGTTGCCGAAGATAATGGCGATTCTACTCCTGGTCATCGGTGTGTTTGGACTTATTGCCATCTTGCTCTGACGGGTTATAGAAGTATTACCTGTCGGCAATATGTCTTCTGTGGTGCAACCTTGACTGCGCAGCAAGAGCAGACCGAAAGGGCGAATCAGGAGGACACGATGACACG
>JBDNAO010000069.1:0-10919 GCA_039768375.1 Desulfobacterales bacterium
GTCGGATGGTGAATAATGAATATGTCAATTTGATAAATTCAACTGTCCTTTGCGATGTTAAGCGTTCGATGTTCGACGTTCATCTTTTGAGTTACCGGATGAGCGATTGCGAGACGCGACTGAAACTCGGCGCCAACGGGCTTAGCGGGCTAAACCGGTAACGGGCTAAACTGGCTCAACCAATTTTATGCATTAAGGAGCTTTCATGAAACTGACCGACATTTTGCCGATTGAAAAATGGATCGCGCTTGAAAAAGACCTCCACAACCGCTATGGATTGGACGTCAACGTCTTTGACACCAGCGGAGTGCGCATCTCGGACTTCAAGGAGTGGGTCAACAGGTTGTGCCCGGCCATCAAGGCCACCGACAAGGGACAAAGTTTCATCTGCGCGGTGGCGCACATGAACATCGCCGCCCAGGCCATGCAGACCCGCCGGTCTGCGATCGAAGAATGCGATGCCGGTCTGGTTAAGATCGTAGTCCCGATCTTCATGGACGATACGTTTTTGGGGGCTGTCGGCGCCTGCGGCCTGCTGCTCGATGCGGGCGAAGTCGACACTTTCCTGATCGACAAAATCGTCGGTATCGATGAAGAAACGACTCAGAAACTCGCTGAAGACGTCGGTACGATTTCGACCGACGGAGCCGAGTCTCTCGCCGAGGATGTGACCCGGCGAATCGCGTCTATCGTTTCTGCCTATAAAAACAACCGCCAATCGTAGTGATTCCGGTTACCCCTGATGAGGAGAGATAACCTTATGGCGGCAAAAAAAGAGGTGTTGATCATCGGCGGCGGGGTGGCCGGTCTTTCGGCGGCACTCGGCCTTTCGCAGGTGGGTATCCGATCGGTTCTGGTCGAAAAGCAAGTCTCCCTGGGCGGCTATGCGGCCCAATACGCCTGCAAGGCTACTTCGGCCTGCGTCAAGTGCGGCGCCTGTATGGTGATGGAAAAGATCAGCCGGACCGTCGAAGACCCGAACATCGACGTGCTGACCGGCAGCCGGGTCGATCAAGTTTCCAGGACCGGGGGATTCAAGACAGTCATAACACAAGAGACTTCCGACGGCCGGACACGACACCAGACCCGTGAAACCGGGGCCCTGATTCTTGCCTGCGGATTCAAGCCGTTCGATCCCGAAAACAAGCCCTACGGCTACAAACGCTTTGCAAATGTCGTCACCAACCTCGATCTGGAAAGGATGCTGCGAGAAAAGAGTGTCCCCCTGCGGCCCTCGGACGGCGCCGCACCCGCTCGCATGGCCTTTGTTCAGTGCGTTGGCAGCCGGGACGCCCAACTCGGCCACCTGTGGTGTTCGAAGGTTTGCTGCGCGTCCGCACTGCGCATGGCGCGGCTTATCAAGATGCGCCGGCCGGCAACCGAGATAACCTTTTTCTACATCGACGTGCAGACCTTCGGCCAAGAGTTTCAGCGGTTCTACGACGATGTCCGGGAAGAAGTTCACATGATTCGCGCCATTCCAGGCGACGTCTACCGGAGCCCGGGCGATCGCCTGACAGTTGTTTACTACGATTTCAAATCCGAGCAGAGCCGCGAAGAGCCGTTCGACATGCTGGTGCTCTCTATCGGCATCACCCCGGCGGCAGATGCCCGAGACCTGGCGGCCAAGGTCAATCTGCCGACCGCATCCTCCGGTTTTATTCCGGTCGCGGCAAACGGCGGATACCCGGAAACGCCGGGTGTTTTTGCCGCCGGAACGGTGTGCGGACCGATGAGCATCGCCGAGTCGGTTGCCGCCGGTGATCGCGCGGCTCAGGCAGCGGCGGCTTACTTGCACGGCAACATCAGAGCGGAGGTGTCATCTTGACAGGCCCGACATTGATTATCGGTAGTGGAACCTGCGCACGCGATGTGGCCCGCCATCTGACGTCCGAAGGCCGCCATACCGTCATCGCCGCTGCGAATGAGACGAGCGGCGAGCGGCCGCATCTTGCGACGGACACGCCCGGCAGTGGTTCGATCGAAGACCTCACCGGGGCTCGGCTCAGCGCTTGCCGCGGATTTATCGGTCAATTCGATGCGACGTTCACGCAAAACGGCGCGACCTTGCAGAGACGGGTTGCACACATCGTCATCGCCGAAGACAACCGGCGGATTCCCAATTTTGACCTTTACCGACTGCGGGCCGGTTCGGTCGTGCAGTCACTTTCGGCCTTCAGAAAAGAGTTTGCCATAAGACCCGAGACGTTCGCAAACCGCCGGGTCGTCTTCCTGCACGGTTTCCGGCTGGAGAGCGAACCCGTACTGGCGGAAGAGGTGTTTCGCAGCGCCCTCGAACTGCAGGCGGTTTCAGGCGCCCTCGCGCACGTCCTGACGGGCAATTTGAAGGTGGCCGGCAATGGTCTCGAAGCCCTTTACCACGACGCCAAGAACGCCGGCACGCTTTTCTTCAAGTTAAGCGATACCCAGCCGACGATTCAACAATCAGATACCGGCCCAGTGGCGATCGAATACCGGGATGAGGTGACCGGCCACGACTACTACCTGTCACCAGACATCACCGTCGTCGACGAGCGCATCGTTCCCGCGGCTTATGTGGAACATCTCGCCGCCATTCTGGGTCTTCGCCGCGGCCCGGCGGGCTTCCTGCAAACCGAAAACGTCCATCGCCTGCCTGTTTTTACCAACCGCCGCGGCATCCTGGCCGTCGGGCCGGCCCGGGCCGTCCTGTCGCCGGCCGACGCTGAACGAGAAGCCGCCTGCGGCGCACTGGCCGTGCTCGGCCTCGCCAATCTGGACGAACGCCCGCATGTGGATGCAGCCGAAATCGACCCCGGTCACTGCATCCGTTGTTTGACATGCTTCCGTTTGTGCCCTTATGGTGCCGTCAACAAAGGCAGCCGTATCGCGGTGGTGGCAGACGCCTGTGCGGGTTGCGGCATTTGCGTCGCAGAATGCCCGCGTGGCGCCATCCATCTGAGTTCGATCCGCACTGTCAGCGAAAAGGAAACCACCGCAATCAGTGCGTCTGAAACGCCCGCCAATGATCCTCGCATGGTCGTGTTTGCCTGCGCCCGCTCAGCCGGCAAAGCCCGCGAACTGGCCGAAGGCCACGGGCAAAAAACGCCCGCCGACTTAAAGGTTGTGACGGTTCCCTGCGCCGGAGCCATATCCGTCCAACACTTCCTGTCGGCGTTTGCCGCAGGTGCCGCCGGCATCATGGTCCTGACCTGCCATGTTGACAACTGTCATTCTGAAACCGGCAACCTGCACGCCCGGCAGCGGGTCGATTATCTGGTCGATCACCTCGACCGGATGGGGTTTGGCGGTGATCGCCTCGAAATTGCCACTCTGGCGGCCAACATGCCGACCGAGTATGCCGATATGATCGGACACTTTTCCCAGAAGATTCAACAACGCGTCAGAGGTAACCCATGACCGAAAAACCGACATCAACGCCAAAACCAGCGCCAAAAGCAACGATCGATGCCAAAACTCTCGTGCCCGGCCGTTTCGAATCCTGGCCGTACGAACAGGATGTCTGCCTGACCTGCGGTCTGTGTGCCAGCGCCTGTCCGGCATCCGGTATCGACGGCTTCGACCCGCGCAAGATCGTCCGCATGGTTGCGCTCGGGCTGGAAAAAGAAGTGGTTGCCGCCCGCTGGCCTTGGATTTGCACGATGTGCGCCAAATGTGAAGTCCTCTGCCCCATGGAAATCGACATCCCGAACATCATGCGGTCCATTCGATCCCTGCGGGAACGCGACCAGGTGCCGGGGATTTTGCACAAAGGGGTCGATGCGGCCCTTCGGACCGGCAACAACCTCGGGCTGCCCAAGGAGGACTTCCTCTTCATCGTCGAAGACGTGGCCGAAGAGATCGCCGAAGAGCCGGGCTTCGAAGGCTTCAAGGTACCGGTCGACAAAAAGGGGGCCAACATCCTCTCGACCATTCACAACAAACTGGTCAACACCCACACCGAAGACCTGAAGCACTGGTGGAAGATCTTTCATGCGGCCGGGGAAGACTGGACCATCACTTCCGACGCCTGGGAAGGCACCAGTTGGGGTTTTTTCACCGGAGACGATGCCGCCATGAAAGTCATGGCCGGCCGCATCGTCGAACAGGTGGAAAGGCTGGAGATCAAAAACCTCATGTGGCCCGAATGAGGGCACGCTTATCTGTCGACCAGGTCTGGTCTCGAAAAATGGTATCCGGAAATTCTGAAGAAGATCGGCACTTACACGGTCTTCGATCTTTTGATGGCCTACATCAAGCAAGGCCGCATCAAGTTGGACACGTCACGTTTCGATGTGTTGGCCACCTACCATGATCCCTGCAATTACTGCCGTAAAGCGGAAAAGTTGTTCGGATACGGGTATTACGAGGAACCGCGCTGGATCATGTCGCAGTGCCTCGAAAACTGGGTCGATTTGTACCCGTTCCGACAGCATCAGATCTGCTGCGGCGGCGGCGGCGGGGCCCTGACCACCGGCTATCACGAAGAAAGGATGTATTACGGCCGTAGAAAAATGGAGCAGATCGAGGCCTCGGGCGCCGCGATGATCGTGGTGCCCTGTCACAGCTGTCACGGGCAGCTCAACAACATCAAGAAGAACTACGGCTTGCAGGATCTGACGGTCAAATACCTCTGGGAGCTTGTCGCCGACTGCCTGATTCTCTAAAGCCGGCCGCCTCAACGCCCAGAACTGTGAACTTGTTTTTTCGTGAACCCTAACCGACAGGATATCAACGGGAGCGCACCATGAACAAGGCCGTCATTTCGGTCCTGGGGCCGGATCGACCCGGCATCATTGCGGCTGTGACCAGGATGCTGTTCGAAAAGAACTGCAACATTGAAAATGTCAGTCAGACCATCCTGCAGTCCGAATTCAGCGGTATCTTCATCGTGGTCCTGCCTTCGGAGCAGTCGCTCGCAGACCTGCACGGCTATCTCGAGGAAGGCCTGACGCCTCTGAACCATCATGTTTTCGTCAAACCTCTGGATGTGACAGGCCCGGTTTTTACAATGGCAAGAAGCGAACCGTTCGTGATCACCACCAAGGGCCCGGACCGCAAAGGCCTGGTGGCCGCCATAACCGAAATCATCGCCCGATACGGGGTCAATGTGGCCAATCTGCAGGCGGTTTTCAAAGGCGGCGACGATCCGAACAGCAACATCATGATCTATGAAGTCGACATTCCGGTCGATATCGACCAACAGAGGCTTTACACCGACCTGCGCGCCAAGGCAACGGAATTGAGTCTTCAGATCAGTATTCAGCACCGCAACATTTTCGAAGCCATCAATCGCATTTAACCGTTTACGGTTGTCAGGGATCCTGACGAAAGAGAAACATGCTGACGGAAAGAGAAATTCTATCGACCCTCGAAATGCTGGAGAACGAACATCTGGACCTGCGGACGGTCACGCTCGGAATCAACCTGCTCGATTGTGCCAGCCACGACCTCAAGCGGTTCCAGGACAATGTCCTGTCCAAAATAAACGATCTGGCCGGCGGTCTTGTCAGGACCTGCGACCGTGTCGGAAACAAGTACGGCATCCCGGTGGTCAACAAACGGATTTCGGTCAGTCCGATCGCCGTCGCGGCGGCCCCTTTTTCTTCCTCCCAGATGATTGACATCGCGCACACGCTGAACCGCGCGGCGCAAGAGGTGAACGTCGATTTCATCGGCGGTTTTTCCGCCCTGGTGGAAAAAGGGATCGCCAAGGGCGACCGCGCCCTCATCGATGCCATACCCGAAGCGCTGGCCGGAACCGACCGGGTTTGCGCTTCGATCAACGTGGCCTCGACCCGGGCCGGCATCAACATGGACGCCGTTTACTTGATGGGCCAAAAGATCAAACGTGCCGCCAGCCTCACCGCCCGGCGAGACGGCATTGCCTGCGCCAAACTCTGCGTTTTTGCCAACATCCCGCAAGACATTCCGTTCATGGCCGGGGCGTACCTTGGCATCGGAGAAGCCGATGCGGTCATCAACGTGGGCGTCAGCGGACCCGGGGTGGTCAAGAAGGCGATCGACCGCGCCCTGGCCGCAGACCCGCACATGGACCTGGGACAGATATCCGAACTGATCAAACGCACGGCCTACAAAGTCACCCGGGTGGGCGAACTCATCGGCCGCGAGGTGGCCGCGAACCTTGACATCCGATTCGGCGTGGTCGACCTGTCCCTGGCGCCGACACCGAACGTCGGCGACAGCGTGGGAGAAATCTTTCAGAGTCTCGGCCTGCTGAGCATTGGTGTTCCCGGTACCACGGCTGCCCTGGCGCTTCTGAACGATGCCGTGAAGAAGGGCGGCGCCTTCGCCAGCTCACATGTCGGCGGCCTCAGCGGTGCATTTATTCCGGTCAGCGAAGACCTGAACATTTCCGAATCGGCCGCCGCCGGGCATCTGACCCTCGAGAAACTCGAAGCGATTACGAGCGTCTGCTCGGTGGGACTCGACATGGTGGCGCTTCCAGGCGATACGTCCGATGAAACCCTGGCCGCTATTATCGCCGATGAAATGGCGATCGGTGTCATCAACAAAAAAACGACGGCAACCCGTCTGATCCCTGTGCCGGGAAAAAACGCGGGCGACCAGGCCCACTTCGGCGGTTTGCTCGGTCAAGCCGTTATTATTCCGGTGAACAACTCAAGTGGAGCCAATCGCTTCATTCGACTCGGCGGCCGAATCCCGGCCCCGATCCAGAGCCTTGTCAACTGACCGGGTCGGTATTTGCAGATCCGGCCTCGATGTGGTAAGCCGATCATATTTCTTATAAAACCGCGTCACGAGGAATTCCGCGCTATGGAATGGTCAAGTTCAGTGCGCTCGAGCCTTGATCAGTCATGGTCGCCGGCACGGTTTTGAGGAAGGTGCTACCGATGTATCTTCACAACCTCATGCTGAAATACTACTGTAAACTGCTGCTGTTCAACCCGGACTCATAAGGCATCCCTTTACCTGAGAATCGCTGCCCATGCCCCGTTCAAACCATCATGGCCCCTCAGACCGTTCCACTTTTCTCCACCATCATCTCCTGCTAGATCTCTTCAAATATGTGGCCGTTGTGGGCGCTTTGAGCTGGCTGATTTTTCGAGGCGTCGAAAGGTTGGGATACAACTGGCAGTGGTACCGTGTACCGGCCTATCTCTATTCTATAGAAAACGGCCGTTTGACGCCCGGTCCTCTGATCGACGGACTCTTGGTCACGCTGCAGATCACGGTCGTCAGTCTGATCCTGGCACTCGCCTTCGGCCTGATAACCGCTATTTTGCGCCTGTCGCATTCCTTTGCCGCCCGAGGCGTCTCAAGGGGTTATCTCGAATTGATGCGCAACACGCCGCTCCTGGTGCAGCTCTTTTTGATCTATTTCGTGCTGTCGCCGACTCTGGATCTCAATGCGTTCACCTCGGCCGTGCTGGCCTTGAGCCTGTTCGAAGGGGCCTATATTTCGGAAATCTTCCGCGCCGGGATTGTGTCCATTTCCCGGCACCAGTGGGAAGCTGCTTTCAGCATCGGCCTGAGCAGGTGGCACACATACCGATTTGTCGTTCTGCCCCAAGCAGTTCGCAGAATGCTGCCACCTCTCACAAGTCAAGCCGTCTCGCTCATCAAGGATTCGGCCCTGGTCAGTACGATCGCGATCTATGATCTGACCATGCAGGGTCAGATCATCATCGCCCAAACGTATCTCGTGTTCGAGCTCTGGTTTACGATTGCCGCCATCTACCTCGTCATGACCATGAGCCTTTCACTCACCGTTTACACTCTCGAAAAACGCCTCAGAGTTGTGGAGTGAAATCGATTGCGGTAATTGGTTGATGGAACCGCGCGGCAGCAGGCGTGGTATCTTATAGGCACAAAATCGTCTCAACTGTACGAAAGGAGAGTTTCAATGAAGCGCAGACAGGAAATACTGATCTTGGTGACGGTGCTGGTGATTTCAATGGGTCTTGCCGGTGCTGCAACGGCCGGAAAAATCCAGCAGGAACTGACCGGGGAGAGCACAATCGAAAATGCGCTGAAGCGAGGTGTGCTGCGGGTGGGCCTGTCGACCTTTGTCCCGTGGGCCATGAAGGACAAGACCGGCAAGCTCATCGGATTTGAGATTGATGTCGCCAATCGTCTGGCGCAAGACACCGGTGTTGAAATCGAGTTCGTGCCGACCAAGTGGGCCGGGATCATTCCGGCATTGCTGACAGGCAAGTTCGACGTCATCATTGGAGGGATGGGTATCTTGCCGCAGCGCAACCTCAAGGTGAACTTCACCATCCCCTACGACTACAGCGGAATGTCGATCGTGGCGCACAAGCAGCTGGCCGCCGGTTTCAAGCGCCTGGAGGAATTCGACCGTCCCGAAGTCAAGATCGCCGCCCGCCTCGGATCAACCGCCGAGATGGCCGTCAGGAAACACATGCCGCAGGCCAAGCTTAAACTTTTCGACGACGAGTCACAAGTCATCCAGGAACTTCGGAGCGGCAGGGTTCATGCCCTGGTCGCCTCCGCACCGCTGCCGACATTTCTGGCTTTGGAAAACCCGGAAGTCCTCTTTTTGCCGCTGCAAGAGGCCTTTACGAGGGAACCGATCGGATTTGCGGTTCGCAAAGGCGATGTCGACACGCTGAATTACTTCAACAATTGGATCCGTGTGGTCGAAGCGGAAGGCTGGCTGAAAGAACGGAAACAATACTGGTTCTACACGAAAGAGTGGGAAAAACAGTTGAAGTAAATCTCCTCCCTAATTTACAAGGTTTGCCGGAGTGACGCTGATTTGTTCGAGAAAAAAATAAAGATAACGGTGATCGATGCCGCCGTGCTCCTTATCGTGGCCGCCGCCGGTATCTATCTTGCCTACCGGATTCAAGCCGGCCTGCAGTACAGATGGCACTGGAGCGCCATTCCTCAGTACCTTTTTCGATTCGACACCGTTGCGGGGAGTTGGAAGCCGAACGTGCTTATTCTGGGGCTTCTGACCACCATTCGCCTGAGCATCTGGGCAGCGCTACTGGCAACGATTATCGGAACGGTCATGGGACTACTTCGTGTCAGCTCCGGTCTTTTCAACCGGTTGATCGGCGGCACCTATGTCGAGATCGTGCGCAACCTTCCGCCGCTGGTCCTCGTGTTTATTTTTTATTTTTTCATCGGTGATCAGATTCTGCCGGCTCTCGGCGCCGAAAGGCTTGTATCCGGCTTATCAGGGTCCGGTCGCAGTCTCCTGGAGGTCCTCTTCGCGCCCCCGGCACTTTTGGTGCCATTTCTGTCGGCCCTGTTGACCCTTGCCGTTTTCGAAGGCGCCTATATGACCGAAATCGTGCGATCCGGCATTCAGTCGATCGAAACAGGGCAGTGGGAGGCGGCCGCTGCCCTTGGTTTCACCAAATCACAACAAATGCGTCACATCGTTCTGCCCCAGGCCGTGCAGCGCATTTTGCCGCCCCTGGCCGGCCAATTCATCTCGACAATCAAAGACTCGGCCATCGTTTCGGTCATCTCTATTCAGGAACTGACGTTTCAGGGTATGGAACTGATGGCCACCACCTACTTCACTTTTGAAATCTGGATCACCATTACCGGTCTGTATCTCCTGTTGACCCTCAGCTGCTCCCTGGCGGTCGAAAGGCTCGAAATCCGCTTGCGCAAGGGACGCGCCGTCGTCCGTCACTGACGGCCGATCGACGCACCCCAGAAGAGGGCTTCCTCGTTCCAGTCACATCACATTCGGTCGGTTGGAAAATCGTCACGTCATTTTATAGAGAGAACCGGACAGGGCGCCTTGATAATAACAAATTGGGCCGTCGAGCCCATCAATAACTTACCAACCTTGGAGCGCCTCTTGACTCCCACGACCATCAGATCGACATCGTTTTCCTTGGCAAAACGAACCAGATCTTCACCCGGTGAAAGTCCTCGGATCAGAAGATGGGTTTCAGAGGCAATATTTTCTGCCGTAAAAATAGATTTGGCGTATTCCAATCCGCGCTCAGCCTGCAGTATTTCTTTCTGTTCGCCTTCCGTACCCTTCACCATTGAGGTAACGATGTCCACCTTTGCCTCGAGAGCCGCGGCATATTTTCTTGCGGTATTCGTCGCGTCTTTACTGGCGCCCGAGCCATCATAGCCAACTAAAATTTTCATCACTCAGCTCTCCTTCTGGTCTGGTATTTACCAGGTACCCTCCCGTGAGGTGCCGGAAGGTTCAAATTGGATTTTAAACTTGCGAATCTTGGTTTTTAATGACTTTGAATATAAAGCATCAATCGGAAATGTTCAATCGGAAAACCAGGGGAAGAGAAAGCGGGCCGGACGGGAGAAAGGCAGCCAACAATCCTGTTGGCTGCCTCCGGATGGTCGATGATGAGGGCCTAAGGGTTCACGAATAAATAAGGTCGCAATTTTGGTCATCAAGGCCCCCGGCTGGCAAGGTGCGAAAACGCAGGAATATCTGGATATTCCGAGTTTTCGCAACGCGGACGGACGGGATGCATCGGCGTCCAGAACGTGACGTTATTTTTGAGTGAGCCCTAAGGATCAGGCCGGCACTTGTAGAGCGCCGATTTGGTTCAGAATATTTTTTGCAGCATCCGAACCGAGTTCGATGGCCCGATTAGCGTGTTGGCGCGCGGTTTCATAAAACCGCAGCTGAAATGACACCTCGGCCAGGTGGTAATATCCTCTGGGATCCTGGGGCGCAAGATGCGTTATCTGGGTAAAATGTTGGATCGCTTTTAAGTACTCCTTTTTTTCAACGGCTATTTGGCCGAGTTTAAAAATATTTTTAAGCCGTTCGTTCTGAAAAAACTGCTCCGGATCGCCTTTGTCGGGCACAGTGGCTGAAGAGCCGGCCGCCTCATCTTCGGCAAAGTTCTTTTCATCCAGCGCCGCCGAGTCGAACACAATCAAATCGTCCTTCTTGCTGGTTTGGTTTTCTTCTGTCGCGGCGGAAA
>JBDNAO010000445.1:0-6869 GCA_039768375.1 Desulfobacterales bacterium
AAAAATTCCAAATCGCAAATAACAAATAACAAACAAATCACAATGACCAAAATTCAAAATGACAAACCTGTTTGGGTCATTGGATATTGACATTTGGAATTTCATTGGAATTTGGTGCTTGTATTTTGGTATTTGGCATTGTCCTATACGGGCGGGCAACAACAGATAAAGCAATCTATGTACAAATAGACAATAGAACATACGCCACTATTTCTTGCCGAGGCCATAATATCCGAAAAAGGAGTTATTCCGAATGGAACTTGACTGCATCATCTTTGAAAAAAAGGATGGCATCGCCACCGTCAAACTCCATCGTCCCAAAGTCCTCAACGCCATGAACAGCCAGATGTGGCGTGACCTTCAGAGTGCGTTGGACGATGTCAAGAACGACCCGCAAATAAAAGTGCTGATCATCACCGGAGAAGGCCGGGCGTTTTCAACCGGAGCAGACCTGAAGGAGTCCAAAACCCGCAGCCTGGAAGCATACCGCGACTATCTCGTGGAGCTTCAGGAAACGTCACGGCGGATCATCCGATTCGAAAAGCCAACCATCGCGGCCATCAACGGCTACGCCCTGGGCAGCGGCTATGAGTTGGCCCTGGCCTGTGACATTCGCATCGCAGCCGACGAAGCGCAAATCGGTTCGCCGGAAGCCAAGGTGACCTCATCTGTGACCGGCGGCGCGATGCGTCTGGTGCAGGACCTCATCGGACCGGGAAAGGCCCGGGAACTGCTTTTCACCGCTGACACCATCGACGGGCGTGAAGCGGCCCGCATCGGGCTGGTCAACAGGTCCGTGCCGTTGGAAGGACTGATGAGGACCGCGCAGGAGATGGCGCAAAAGATAGCCGCCAACTCGGCTTTCTCCATTAAAATGATCAAAAAGGGGCTGCTCATGGCGCGCGGCGAGGTCAGCATGGAAGCGCTCATGGAGTATGAAACCGAGGCCTGCCTGGCGTGCGTGTCGACCAAAGAACGGCAGACATCCCTGAAAGAATTCGAGGATCGAAAAAAATAGGGAACCCGGCTGCCGCAAGCCGTGGCGTTGCATGCCGAAAACCACACTGATCACACTATTTAGAAACCGGAAAGACTCATGCAGCTTGACAGAATTCTGAACGCACAATCGGTTGCCGTTATCGGTGCCTCAAAAGTCGAAACCAAGCGTGGTTTTCAGACCATCCGCACCCTTCTCGAAGAGAAGTACGCCGGGAAGATCTACCCGGTCAACCCCAAAGAGAAAAGCATTCTCGGGTTGAAATGCTACGGTAGCGTCGCCGAGATTGACGGTCCGGTCGATCTGGCGTTGGTGGCCACACCGGCCGCCACCGTGCCGGCGGTTCTGGAAGAATGCGGCAAGAAAGGTGTCGCCGGTGCCGTCATCCTTGCCGGAGGATTCGGTGAAACCGGAAAGAACGGCCGTGAGCTGGAAACCAGGGTTCTCGATACGGCCCGCAAACATGGCATCCGCCTGATCGGTCCCAACACCTCCGGCATGATCAACCTCAAGGACAACTTGAACCTGGTGGGGCTGCGGCATACCCCCAAAGGGGACATCGCCCTGCTCAGCCAGAGCGGTAACATGGCCCTTACCCTGATTACCGAGGCATCGGTCAAGAGCATGAAAGGGTTCAGCTATTATGTCGGTGTGGGCAACGAGACCGATATCAAGTTTCACGAATACCTTGAATTCTTCCGTCAGGACCCGCAGACACGGGCCATCCTGATGTACGTCGAGGGATTGCGCGAAGGGCGCGCGTTTTTGAAGCAGGCGCACAATACCACCCTCGAAAAGCCGGTTATACTTCTCAAGAGCGGCCGTTCCTCTACCGGCAAAAAATCGGCCGGCTCTCACACCGGGGCCCTGGCGGGCATGTCCGAAGTCGCACGCAGTGAATTCGAACGGGCCGGCATCATCGTCATCGAAAACTCCGACGAACTGTTTCCGGTCGCCGAAACGCTGTCGAGTCAGCCACAGATCCGCAACAACAGTATTGCCATCCTGGCGGACGGCGGCGGGCACGCCACGATCGCGGCCGACATCCTGACCGATCTAGGCCTTGTCATTCCGGAACTGGCTGAGGCCACGCAGAGCAAGCTTCACCGCGTGCTGCCACCGGCCGCATCGGTGGTCAATCCGATCGATGTGGC
Organism: Desulfobacterales bacterium; assembly: GCA_039768375.1. GTDB lineage: Bacteria > Desulfobacterota > Desulfobacteria > Desulfobacterales > SG8-13 > JARFQH01. The sequence continues at coordinate 2,152 of JBDNAO010000445.1, forward strand.
CGGCGGTACGGACACCGATCCAACCCTCTTTGCAGAGTGCGCCCGCATCATCCTCAACGATCAGCAGGTCGGGGGTCTGCTGGTCGTGGGACTCTTCGGTGGTTACGGCATCCGGTTCGCCGAAAGCCTGCGTTTCATGGAAGAGGACGCCGCCCATCGGATGGGCAAACTGGTGCGTAAACGCCACAAGCCGATCGTCCTGCACAGCCTTTACACCTCCGCCAAACCCCATTCCCTCGAGTTGCTCCGCTACTACGGCATTCCGGTCTACGATTCGCTGGATATAGCCTGCAAGTGCATCGGCATGCTGGCTCACTACGGCAGTTTCCTCAAAAGCTACCACAGCAAGGCCAACTTCGACCTGAACTGGGGGGTGAAAGCCAAACCGGCCGCCAAAAACGTTATCGAGACGGCACGTGCCGAAGCCCGGCGTTTTTTGCTGGAGCCTGAGGCCAAAAAATTACTGGAACTGCACGGCGCACCGGTATCTCAGGATCAAATGGCGCAAAACGCCGACGAAGCCGTTCGGATAGCAGAGAGCGTCGACGGAGCGGTTGTGCTGAAAGTCGTCTCGCCTCAAATTCTGCACAAAAGTGACGCCGGCGGGGTGAGAATCGGGTTGTACGGTCAGGAGCAAGTGCGCCGGGCATATGATGAAATTTTGGCCAATGCGCGCCGGTTCGACCCCGAGGCCGACATTCGGGGGGTGCTTGTGTCGCCCATGGCTCCAAAAGGGATAGAGGTGATTATCGGCACCAAATACGATGATCAATTCGGTCCCGTAATCATGTACGGCCTGGGCGGCATCATGGTCGAAATCCTGAAAGACGTGTCCTTTCGGGTGCTTCCCTTGTCGCCGTCCTCCGCCCGTAAAATGATCGAAGAAACCAAGTCCTTTCCGATCCTCGATGGGGTGCGCGGCACGCCGCCCAGCGACAAGAAGGCGATTCGGAAACTGCTGTTGCTGTGTTCGGAGGTGGTCGAATCTTATCCAGAAATCGCCGAAATGGACTTGAATCCGATTATTGTATACAATGAGGGCCTGAGTATCGTCGACGCACGAATTATATTGAAAGAATGACCAGTGAAGATCCCCTGTGGGGTTGAACTCTATTAACTGTCAGCGAGGTTGAGATGGTGAAAAAGGGGTTGATCAAAGAATTTTTTATCGGGTTCATTTCGGCAGTGATATTCTGCTTCACACTTTCATGTTCGAGCAGTTATAATAGATTGGCCAGAAACTATCATGAGCAGGGCCAGATATTTTACGAGAGGATGGAGTATACCAGCTCCATCGAAAATTACACGAAGGCTTTGGAAGTCAACCCGAAGGACCCGGAAAACTTCAAAATCTACTTCGATAGGGGCAAGGCCTACGTAAAAGACAGGCAATACGAAAATGCGCTATACGATTACACCCGTGCCTTGGAATTGACGCCGCAAAATGACAAGAAGTCCAAGTTTCTGATTTTGGAATCAAGAGGATATGCGTATCTGTTGAACCAACAGTACGACGCCTCGATAAGTGATTATACCGATGCATTGCGCTTGATGCCGACGCATGAATATCGCAAATCTATCTACGCAAATCGCGCCTGGGATTATTTCAATAAGAAGGAATATGACCTGGCCATAAATGACTTCACCAATTCAATCTCTATCGATAAAACGCTCGCATCCTCTTTCTACGGAAGAGGCCAATCCTGGTATCTGAAGGGTGATCTGCAGCGCGCGATGCAGGACGCCAAAGAGGCCCTGCGGTTGAACCCGGGCTCCAGTAAATACGATGACTTCGTGTACGAGATCAGGAATTCAATGAAAACGGTTAACTGAAAGGCCGCTATGGACACGAAAAATAACAGACATCTCCCGTCCCTTTTCCTATTCTTGTGTGCGGCATTGCCGGCATTGTTATTTACCGGCTGCGGAGGCCTCGGAGATATCCCTTCCGCCAGCACGGCCGAGAGCGGCGGAGTGACGCTGACATGGAACGAAGTCCCGGGAGCGAGCGGCTATGCCGTCTATATGTCGACATCAGCGGGTGTCACACGGCTCAACGCATACAGATTCACCAGCGCAGACAATTCAATGACCATCACGGCGCTATCGCCCGGCACGACCTATTATTTTATCGTGTCGGCACTCGGAAAATCGGGTGAAATCGGGACATCAAAGGAGATGTCATATAGAGCCGTGCGGGACGAAGTCGGATTGATCGATTTCAAGGATATTCCGAACGCGGTCACCCCGGAACCGACAGCCGCACAGCCGACTCAGCAGGAAGCGGCAAAACCGGTGACGTTGGCGTGGGAAAGCGTGCCCGGTGCGACCTCGTACAATCTTTACTGGCGCAATCAGGCCGGTGTCACGAAGCAAAACGGCAAGAAGATATCAAACGTCAAGAATCCCCATAGGATAACGGACTGGAAACCGGGCCTGACCTATTATTTTGTGATTACGGCGGTCAATAAGGACGGCGAAAGTCAAGAATCGGCGGAGATGTCATACACCGTCCCGTGACGAAACCAAATAAAAAGAAAACGGCCGTCTCAGTCATACCCAGGCGGCCGTTTTGATTCCAACACACAAAAACAAGTTACTTACGCTCTTTTACCTTCTCGGCCAGCTCGGGAATGAACTCGAGAATGTCCTCGACGATGCCGACGTCGGCCACTTGAAAAATCGGCGCCTTGGGGTTTTTGTTGACGGCCACGATGAAGGGCGCCCCCTTGATGCCCCCCAGGTGCTGGAAGGATCCGCTGATACCCAGGGCGAGGTAGACCTTGGGTTTGACCGTCTGGCCGGAGGTACCGACCTGTCGGGCTTTCTCCAGCCACTTGGCATCCACGATCGGCCGTGAGCAGGACACCACGGCCCCCATCGACTGGGCGAGATCCTCGGCCAGTTCGATGTTCTCCTGGTCTTCGATCCCCCGGCCGACAGAGACCAGAACGTCGGACTTGGTGATGTCGACATCGCCTTTTTCAGCCTCGACGACCTGGATGTAGCGGCGTTTCACAGTCAAATCGCCCACGTCCGGAGATTTGTCCACCACCTTCCCGGCGGCAGCGGTATTGTCCACCGGTTGAAACGAGCCGGGCCGGCAGGTCAGGACGGCGCCTTTGGAAAGATCACACAGGACGTGGGTGCTGACCATGCCGCTGTACTCCTGGCGAACCACCTTCAACCGGCTGCCGTCCACTCCCTCGAAGTCGACCGCGTCGGCGACGTAGGCGCTGTCGAGTTTGATTGAAAGCCCCGGACCGAGGTCCAGTCCGAAGGTATCGTACGGCAGCAGGACGATGGCGTCGGCCGGCAGGATATTGACCAGTGCTTTGCGGATGATTTCGGCATTGGGATAGGCCAGCGCCGGGTTGTCGATTTTCCACACCTCCGGGTAGGAGGCGGTCAGTGTGTTGCACACGCTGTCGAGCTCGGCACCCGCTCCGGTGACAACGGCCGTTACCGGTACTTCGGCATCGATTTTGGCTGCGGCTGCCAGCAGTTCCATGGCCGTGTCATCGGCCACCCCATTTTTATAAACGATATAGGCAAAAACCTGTCCGGCCATTACTTCAGCCCTCCTTTGGCTTTGAGAAGTTCAATGAGCTTGTCGATCTTTTCCTCCATGCTGCCTTCCAGAATTTCGGCACCGGCACCGAGCACGGGGACGAAATAATCTGCCCGGCTGACCCTGGCGCCCACGGCTTCGGCGCTCAGACCGAGGTCGGCCGCACCGTAAACCGGTATCTCTACCGAGGCCACCTTGCGGATGCCGCGAATACCGACATAGCGCGGTTCGTTGATGCCGGTCTGGATCGAGAGCACGCAGGGAAGGTCGATCTCGTTGATCTCATGGTTGCCCCCCTCGATTTCCCGGCCGACCTTTATTTTGCTGTCGTCCAGGATTTCGATCGAGTTGACGACCGAGGCATATGGCCAGTCCAGGAGGGCCGCCAGCATACCGCCGACCTGACCGGCGCCGTCATCCGCCAGGGCACCGGTCAAGACCAGGTCGTACGTCCCTTTTTCCACCGCTGTCTTGAGGATCGCCGCGATGCCTCTGCCGTCGGTACCCGCGAAAGCCGCATCGGACAGCAGAACCCCGTTGTCGGCGCCCATGGCCATCTCCCGCCTGAGAACCTCCTCGGCATCTTCGTCACCGACGGTGGCCACCGTTACACTGCCACCCACTTTGTCGCGGATCCGGATCGCCTCTTCGACGGCATAATTGTCCCACTCATTGACCGAGTAGACGAGATCGTCGCGTTCGATGTCCGAGCCGTCCCGGTTCACCTCGATCTCGTTTTCGGCCGCGTCGGGAACCCTTTTCACGCAAACCAGAATCTCCATGTTCACCCTCCCTGAGTTGATTTTTACTCAACACTCATGGCCCTTCGGAGCGCCACGGTGCATGAAAACGATGCGCCGGAGCCCGAATGAGCGGTTTCGAAACGCGGCTGACTGTCTGAGTCGCTTACGGGTTCTTAGACCGGACCCTATGCCGATGCCGCATGGAAGCCACAACCGCGGGGATACGTACCACCCCCTTATTTTGAAGATGGGACTGGTCCGGGCTTAGAACCCGTTGGCGGCGAGTTTCAGCCGCAATTCGAAACCGCTTATCCGGGCGGAGACGCCTACCTTATTTACGGGTTTGATTCTATATTCGTGTTAAAGCTGCCGGCTGACCAGTTCACACAAATCGACCGCCTCCA
>JBDNAO010000070.1:0-13704 GCA_039768375.1 Desulfobacterales bacterium
ATAATGCCAAATACCAAAATACAAGCACCAAAATACAAATAAATTCCAAATGACAATATCCAATGACCCAAACAGGTTTGACATTTTGAATTTTGGTCATTGTGATTTGTTTGTTATTTGTTATTTGCGATTTGGAATTTTTAACCGAAACGTCAACGTTTCCTCTTAGATCAAACTGGCCGCTTTTCAGGCCAGCGGCTGGGCTGAACCTGGAACCGATCAGTTTAAGCAAAAGTAACATAAACCGATTTTCGAAAAATTCAACCGCTCGGCAGGCCTCGATGCCGACTGGAAACGTCCTGTCCCCTAAGGGCGAAGGAACTGCACCGAAAACAGTGCGGCTGATTCCGAGGGATCGACTCATTTTGAACCACAGCTAGATCGTTAAATCAATAAAACATCCGAAAGAAATGGAGACGATTGTCTCCGGATCTTGCTCTGAAGGGGTCTTCTATGAGCCTAACCAACCGCATCCTTCTGGCCACCGCAATCCTGCTGCTGGACCTGGTGGTTTTTGTCTTTCCGCTGACGGCCGTTTTTCTGGCCTACATCCTCATCTTCAACCCGCCGTGGTTCCGAGAATTCATTAACCATCTCGACCCAGCGGAAAAAACTTAGCTGAATCCGGTCGTGCACCCAACCATTGCTCAAACCTTTTTGCAGGGATGCTTGCAAAATCGTTAGAAAAACTTTAGACTGCCGCATTTTAAAAGTCTTTTAGACATCCACAGGATACATTCTTTGGTTTTCAAACTATAATTACACCATAACCCATTCAGAACAAGCACGGCATGTATCGGCAACTATTTGGTTTCAAAAAAAATCCGTTCAGACAGCCCACCGATTCCGAGCGTCTTTTCCTAGGGCGTCACCATGAGGAAGCCCTCGCCCATCTAACGTATGCCGTCATGGAAGGCGAAGGCTTCAGTGTGATTACCGGCGAAAGCGGGGTCGGAAAAACAACGGTCTGCCGGTCATTTGTGGAGCGCCTGAACCAGGAAGTCGTTGCGGCTTACATCGCGGCCATGACCGGTCTCGGCCCGTTACAGCTGCTGAAAGCTATCAACACCGAATTCAAGGCCCGCTCTGATATCGACACGATAAAGGACCTGACGGATGCCCTCAATGCTTTTTTGATCCAGAAAAAGCGGGAAGGCAGGAAAGTGGCCTTGTTTATCGATGACGCCCAGTTGCTATCGACTGCGGCGCTGGAACAGGTCCGCCTGCTGTCGAACCTGGAGACGACCCGCGACAAAATGCTGCAAATCGTTCTGATCGGCCGTCCGGCGCTTTCCAAGATGCTCGGAGAACCGTCTCTGCGGCAGATCGGACAACGGGTTTCGGTCAACTACTTTATCAATCCCCTTGATTACGAAGAAACGGTCGCCTATATCCAGCACCGCATTTCGATATCCTCGGCAGGGCCGCCCGTAAGATTCGACCAGGCGGCCATTCGACCGATCTATAAATTCACCAAAGGAATTCCACGTAAAATTAACATCGCCTGCGACCGCATCCTGACAGCGGCTTATAAATACAGGGAAAGAACTATTACCAAAAAGACGGTCAAAGACGTCCTTCGGCAATGGCACAAAGGACCGGATCTGGCCCTGTACTACTTAATCCGGCAAAATTTGCCGGCGATCGTCATCGCGGGAGTCCTGATGCTCACGGCTGTCGTATCTTCGATGTATTTATTTGGCGGCAAGAAAACGGATTCACCAACAGTTGCAATAGGACCTAAAACCGACAGACCCGCCCCCCTCATGCCGTCACAATCGCCCCCTGCAAAGGCTCAGGCCAAACCGGTTGCAACAACACCCCGCCCGGAGAAAATGCGCCCTGCAGAACCGGCGCAGAAGAAAAGCGAGGCGGCGGCAGACCAACCCGCCCCCCGAAAGCCGTCACAACCGCCCCCTGCACCGGTTCAGGCCGAACCGGTCACAACAACACCCCCCCCGGAGAAGATGCAGCCCGCAGAACCAGTGCAGAAGAAAAGCGAGGCAGCGGCAGACCAACCCGTCCCCCTAAAGCCGTCACAACCGCCCCCTGCACCGGTTCAGGCCGAAACGGTTGCAACAACACCCCCCCCGGAGAAGATGCAGCCCGCAGAACCGGCGCAGAAGAAAAGCGAGGCGGCAGCAGACAAAAGCCAATTGCTGGCCGTGCTCGACTCCTTGCGACTCCAGCACAATCTGGACCAGGTCGAGGCCACCACCGCTGTCGGCTCCGAGCCGTCCGCCGAATTGACCTACTCGGTTCAGGTCGGAGCGTTCCTTGTAGCGATGAATGCGCAACAGCGGGTCAACCAGCTGAAAAGCAAAGGCTACACACCAAGAATCATCGCGGTCACGGACCCGCAGGGGCGTATCTGGTTCACCGTGCGAATCGGAGATTTTCAGTCGCTCGAGCAGGCCCAGAAGCAGGCCGATGAGTTTACGGCCCGCGAGAAAAAGGCCTCTGTCGTTCGACCCTACAATTTATATTGATAAACGGCCGGCTTTCTTCAAACAGGCTTATCAAGGTTGTCTTGCGGCCTTTTCACAACGATAAGCACGTAATTGACACTTCTCCCCCAAAGCACACTGCGACATCCATTCCCGGTTCGCGCGGACGCTCATGGATCGTGCCCTCGTAAAAATAGGCATCTCCATCCCGCCGGTAAGCGTACCGATGCGGATTGATATCCGGTTTGCAGAAGCGATGGGGCACAGCGACCAGGGGGTCGAGGGGATGGGGCAGATTGATGTTCCAGTAACAGCCGTTTGGAAGCTCTTTGTTCATGAGCAGGTGGATGATCCGGGCTGCAAGCCGACCCGTGACGTCCCAGTCAATCGGGCAGTCGCGGGCGATGTACTGTGATACCGCCATTGACCGGCAGCCCAATATGGCGGCCTCGCGTGCCGCCGCAATCGTGCCGGACTGGTAGATGTCAGACCCGAGGTTGGCCCCGGGATTGATGCCGGCGATGAGCCAACCGGCATCCGGTGCAAAAACCTTCAAGGCCAGTCGCACGCAATCGACCGGCGTCGCGCCCACACAATACCGGTTTTGATCCAAGCGCTTAACAGGAATGGGGGCTCGGGTCGTCACGCGGTGACCGACGCCCGATTGGGCCGTTTCCGGTGCCACGATCACCGGGTCGCCATGAGCACGGGCGATCCGGTTCAGCGTCTCGAGTCCGGGCATGTCGATGCCGTCGTCGTTGGTCAACACGATTTTCAATATTTTTCACCTCGATGTCTGCTGCGTCTCCCGGTATTCCGGGGTGGTTCTCCGGGTGATGTTCCGGTTTTCCAATACTTTGCAGATATAAGCGGCGATCTGTTCCGATCCGTTGCTCGCCTTGCGCGGCTGCCGGGGCAGTTCAAGAAGTTTGGGCAGGATCGCCAGCCACCGGCCGCTGCCGAAATCTGCTTCCGAAAGGGCAATGCCTTTCATCTTTCTGGAAATGAAATCGACCAGTCCGGGAGTTTCCGGAAAGGGGCATCTTGCGGCATGCCCGAAGGGCACACCGGCGGCGTATACCTCTGCAATCGTGCTGTACCCGACCTTGCCGACGACCGCGTCGCTGGCATTGACCAGATCGGGATGAAAAAAAACGGAGCGATGGGGAAGCAAAACAAGATTGTCGTACAATTCGGGCGAACGGCTGCTGCCCGGAAGAATGAAGGTTGTGTCAGCGAACTTTTTCAATTGATCCAAAAAACCGTGCCGTTCCGGTATCCCACCGGTGGTAATCAGGACAACTTTCTTTACGTCCGGTATCCCCAACTCCCGCCGGATTTCCGGCGCGGTCGTTCTGAACCCGCGGCTGACCGGCCCGACGGTGAGATCGGCCGCATCGCGAAAACAAACCGGTTCGGTCTGGATGTGGTGGTCGGCCGTATCAAAAATCTGACGCAGGTAGGTGATGTGACGGGCCATCATTCCGGCAACCGATGGATAGCCGGCATATATCCGGTCCCAGGTAAAATTTTCGATCAGGACCGACGGTATTCTGCTTATGCGGCCGACGGCAATTCCAAGTGGCGCGATGTCGCACAAAATCAAGTGACACTGTTTGCGGCATATCTGCTCCGCCAGATCGGCCACCAGGGCGGGGTTAAAGGGTAAAAATGTGTTCAGACTCATCAAGGTTCGTTCTATGTCTTCCGTAAAAGCATTCTCTTGGACCAGCCCGATATCGGTTGTGACCGGATGCCAGGAGAAGGGCACCGAGAGGGAATCGGCGAAAAACCAAGACGGAACGGTGGTGAAGATCTCGAAATGGCACGACGCGAGACGGGTGCCCACGGCCTCGATCGTAGCGGCGGCACGGGCGGCATGACCGAATCCATGGGGTGATATGAAACAGGCGATTCTCAGAAGATCCGGTCGATGGTTCTCATTTTTCATGTTTTTGAGGATATCAATTACATATGGGTGGGTCAAGGACATCGGAGATAGCCAGCGCGCGCTTTCATGCTCGGCAAGAGTCGCCGCAAATAGACGTCGCAGCGGGGTCAAGGAGTTGTTTTTGGGGCGGCCGCCCGGTCTATAGTCACAGCATGAAAAATCCTGTTGACAGCCCCTCAAGAATTGCTACACTGCGGTATCTTTTTGAGATTACTTTAAATGTCAATCACCCCCTTTGAGAGGGGGTTTTTTATCGGCTGCGTGCCGTCCCCGATGGCCGGGGCGCTTGCCGTCTATCTGCCTGAAATGCAAAAACTGAATTCAGACCGTGGCCGCCAGGTGATGGCCGCTTGCAGCGGCCTGTTGCTCACGGGCGCATTTCCCGATATCGGCTTCAGCTGGCTGGCCTGGATCGGGATCGTCCCACTTCTCGCCGCCGTTCGCAACCTCCCGTGGCGCAGAGGATTCGGCCTTGGTTTTCTGGCCGGAATGGCCCACTTTCTCACGCTTGTCTATTGGATTGCCTATACCATGCGCACTTACGGCCACCTGCCCTGGCCGGTGGGCGTTTCGATTCTGGCCCTACTGGCGGCCTACCTGGCCTTATTCTTTGCGTCCTTTACGGCGCTTGTCTGCCGCCTGCGGCCGCAACCGCACTCCACTTTATTCCTCGCACCGGTCATTTGGGTGGCTTTGGAATATCTTCAGTCGTTTTTCCTGAGCGGCTTCCCGTGGGAACTGCTCGGATACTCCCAGTACAAGGAATTGCATCTGATCCAGATTTCAGATATATTGGGTGTGTACGGTGTTTCTTTTCTGATCCTGTTCACCAATACCGCGGTCTTCTTTCTCCTGCTCAACATTGCGAAATTCGATTGGAACGGTGTCCGGATCACCCGACGGTTTGCGGCTGCGGCCTTGACGCTGTGCGTGAGTCTCAATGGTCTCAACTGGTACTACGGCGCACACCGGTTAGTGCAAATCGACAAGCTCAATGCAGATGCACCGTCGATCCGGGTGGCAATCGTTCAGGGAAACATCGAACAGGCGCTCAAGTGGGACCCCGCATTTCAGGGAACCACGATCGACAAATACCTTCGACTATCGCAGTCGGTTGTGGACCACCACCCGGAGTTGGTTGTCTGGCCGGAAACGGCTCTTCCGTTTCATTTCCGGTATGATGTCCCCTTGACCGAGAAGGTTCAGGAGGGTGTACGCAGATTGGGAGCGTATTTTCTGGTCGGCAGCCCCTCCTTTGAAAGAGGGCACCGCCGGGTAGACTATTACAACAGCGCCTACCTGATCGACCCGCAGGGTAACGTACTGGGTAAATACGACAAGGCGCATCTGGTTCCTTTTGGAGAGTACGTTCCGTTGAAACGCTGGTTGCCTTTCCTTGGCAAACTGGTAGAGCAGGTCGGAGACTTCAGTCGCGGCGACATTGGTGATACCATCGAGTGGACTTACGGCAAGCTGGGTGTTCTCATCTGCTACGAAGGCATCTTTCCCGACATTTCGCAGACCATGGTCAGAAACGGTGCGAATCTGTTGATCAATATCACCAACGATGCCTGGTACGGTCGTAGCAGCGCCCCTTACCAGCATTTTTCGATGACCGTGTTCAGAGCAATAGAGAACCGGCGGGCGCTGATCCGGTCGGCCAACACGGGCATCAGCGGATTTGTCGACCCGGTCGGCCGAATTCTGGGAAAAACGGCTCTTTTTTCGGATGCGGTAGAAGTCCGGCAGGTGCCGTTGATCTCAACAGTTTCGTTGTACAGTCGTCTCGGAGATGCTTTTGCGGTCGCCTGCCTGGCAGTTGCCGGGATCCTTCTTTGCGGGGTGGTGGTGACGCATTTTCGGAGAATAAAAATTCTTGGAAGGAGGTAAACGATATGTCAGCCGAATTGAAACAGACCGTCAAGGAACTCGGAGAGAAACTCGATCAATTGCGAGGTTATCTTTGACCTAGAAACCAAAGAAAACCGTTTGCAGGAAATAGAGGCTCAGATCGCCAAACCAGGTTTCTGGGACATTCCGGAAGATACCAAGGGGATCATGCAGGAACGGACGAGGCTGTCCGATCAGGTCGATCGTTTTCGCCGGCTGGCGCACGATCTCGAGGAAAGCGGTATTCTGCTCGATCTGGCCGTCGAAGAATCCGACGCCAAGACGCTCGAGGAAGCTGGGAAGCTGCTCAAGTCGCTCGACGCGCGTCTGCGTATGTTTTCCCTAGACCTGATGCTCGACGGTGATGATGACCGCAACAACGCGATCGTTTCCATTAACGCCGGCGCCGGCGGCACCGAAGCCCAGGATTGGGCCGAGATGCTGTTCAGGATGTACCTGCGCTGGGTTGAGCGCAAGGGATACGCTTCCGAGGTCATCGACTATCAGCCAGGCGAGGAAGCCGGTTTAAAGAGCGTGACGTTTACCGCTGCCGGCAGTTATGCCTTCGGTTATCTAAAAAGCGAAATCGGCGTCCACCGACTCGTAAGGATCTCGCCCTTTAACGCCAGCGGCAAACGTCACACCTCATTTGCCTCGGTTTTCGTCTTCCCTGAACTGGACAATGAAATCGTCATCGACATCGAGGATAAAGACTTGCGCATCGACACGTTCAGGGCCAGCGGGGCCGGCGGCCAGCACGTCAACAAAACCAGCAGCGCCATCCGGATCACCCATCTTCCCACCGGTATCGTGGTCCAGTGCCAACAAGAAAAGTCCCAGCACCGCAATAAGGACATGGCCATGAAAGTCCTGCGAGCCCGGCTCTACCAGGCGGAGAAAGAAAAGCAGGACGAAAAACTGCGCGAAATCCACGACAACAAAGATGACATTGCCTGGGGCAGCCAGATCCGTTCATACATCATGCACCCCTACCAACTGGTCAAGGACCACCGCACCAAGATCGAAAGCGGCAACGTGAACAGTGTGCTGGACGGAGCCATCGATCCGTTCATCGAGGGACTGCTGTTGGCGAGGCATGCCTAAATGGACCCGGTCGAGTTCATCGCCAGGCATTACAAGGGGCACTCAAAAGCGCGTAAGATTCTCTTGTCTCATTCTGAGAAGGTAGCCGATAAAGCCCTGGCGGCGGCCGGACGGGTCTCCGACCTCGAACCGGATCTCGAATTCATCCGGCAGGCCGCCCTGCTGCACGACATCGGCATCCTTTTCACGTCCACACCTCAACTGGGCTGCTACGGCAACCACCCGTATGTCTGCCACGGTGTTTTGGGCCGCGCACTGCTTGAAGCGGAAGGGCTGAAACGGCACGCCCTGGTCTGCGAACGCCATGTCGGCGTGGGCATCACCCGCAAGGACATCCGCCTCCAGCGACTCCCGCTGCCGGTCCGCGACATGCGGCCGGTCACCATCGAAGAGCAGATCATCTGCTATGCCGACAAGTTCTTCTCCAAAAACGGTGCCGGCGCCCACAAGGAAAAAACGGTGTCCGAGATCCTTCACAAACTCGCGCGCTATGGAAAGGACAAGGTGCTGCGGTTCAAGCAGTGGGCCGACATGTTTGAAAGTTAAACGCTCATGGCCCTTCGGACCGCCACGGTGCATGAAAATAATGCGCCGGAGCCCGGATGAGCGGTTGTGCCCGTTGAGCCGGTTTAGCCAGTTGAGCCCGGAAGAGCGGTTTAGAATTGCGGCTGCCTGTCTGAGCCGCCTTGGGTCTTAGACCGAACCCAATGCCGATACCGCTTGAAAGGCACACCATTGGAGACAAATCCGAACCCCTTATTTGAAGACAGGCCTGGTCCGGGCTTAGAACCCGTTGGCGGCGAGTTTCAGCCGTCTTTGAAACCGGATACGGGCGGAGGCGCCCACCTTATTTTCGTCCTAAAACGGCCGGAATGAACCGCTCTTGAATTCAGCTCCCGGCTGGTTTCAGGAGCGGTTTGCGTTTGTGACAAACTAAAGTGATTTAAGGGTTCACTCAAAAATGTCTATACTTCGAAAAGTCATTATGTTAATAAACTAGCGTTTTTTTGCAGCCAGGCATAAATAAGCAATCCTGATAGCGAAGAGTCCCCCCCGGCCTGCTGCGCGGTCCGGTAACCCCTTAAGCTTGTTGTGGAGGAAGGATGCAAAAACTCGAAAAACTGCGCGATCGAATCATTCAGCGGGTTGACGTCAATTTGAGACATTTCGATTTCGATGTCCCGGGTTTCCTCAAATACTACGTTCCTCTGAAAAAGATGATCAAGTATTACGCCCTTTACGGCATCACGCACCACCACCCCCTGCACTATCAATTCAATTACTCGAACCTTGCCGGAAGCAATATTCTAGGGCAGTGCAAGGTCGAAAACTCGATTCTGTACAAATGTGACATCCGCGGTGACGAGCTGAAAGTTGTCGGCGATACGTTTCACTTCCAGGGAATCGACCTCACGCTCGATCACGATGAAATGATTGTAATAAAGGACAGCTTTCTGATCAAAACCCTGGTCCACAACTGCTCGCACAACCCGGAAAACCCCGAGCTGTTTCTGATCAAGAATTCGGCCTCGGCGGCCTATGTGAACATCCATGGGTCCTGGATCGAAGGCTGTTTCCTGAATCCCTTCAGCACGGTCGATTTGACCAGCCTTCACGGGTGCGCCGTGGGAACTTTCGCTTATCTGCAGGTTGGTGAGCTCTGGCACGAGCAGGTGGCCTCCGGCCAGATTTGGGTCAAGGCCGAAGACCAATTTGATTTCAAATACAACTTTCCCGAAAAGGAGTTGAAAAAATACATCGACTTCCATCCCGATCGCCGCCCCACCGGAATTTTCATCGATTTTCTCGAAAGCCGCAAGGAAGATTTTCAGGACGTTTTCAACGTGGTTCACCTGACCAGCCCGCTTCCGGTCCCCAAAAGTACTTCCCTGAGCCGTTACGCCGTCGTCAAACCCAAGACCCGCATCGCCGAAAACGTCCTCATCGCCCAGCACGCCTATATCGAAAGTTCCGTCCTCGGCAAGGGAGCGAATGCCCAGGAGCACTGCTACATTATCGATTCGAAGCTGATGGGCAACAACGTAACCGCCCACGGCGCCAAACTGATCGATGTTGTCCTGGAAAAAAATGTTTTTGTCGGGTTTAATTCATTCCTGCGGGGCACTTTCGAGTTTCCGTTGCGGGTCGGTGAAGGCGTTATCGTCATGCCGCACACCATTATCGATATGCAGACTTCCCTGACGATTCCTCCGGGCCATCTGGTCTGGGGGTTGATCAGAAGGCCGGAGGACCTGAAGACGAACAGCATCGCCCTCGAAGACCTTACTAAGGTGAAGGACACACTCAAACTGGGCGCCATGGTCTTCGAAGGCAGCGGCAAGGCCTTCGTCGAGGCCTTTCAACACCGTATCGACCATATCCTCGAAGCCAACGGGGCCTACTTCGACGGCAAGAAGAACAGGGGGCACGCCCAAAAAATCCAACACATCGCTTACAACATCATTCAACCCCATCCGCTCGGGCTAAAAAAGGGCGTCTATCCGACCATCGACATACGGCCATAATACTGGAAAGCAAACAAAGGCTGCCGAACCGGAATGCGTTGTTGGGTCGGTTCGGTCTGCTGTTTATTTGAAAAAATTCAGCAGGGCATGCAGATTGGTCAACGGGTGCGGAGGGCAGCCGGGAATATACAGATCCACCGGCAGCAGGCTGTCCAGGCCCGGGGTGATTTCCGGGCTGCCCCTGAAAGGACCGCCGCTGAGCGGGCAGCTGCCCACGGCAATGACCACTTTGGGGGACGGCACCGCTTCGTAGGTTTGAAGCAGTGCCGTTTTCATATTGACGGAAACGGGGCCGGTGACGACGATACCGTCGGCATGCCGCGGTGAGGCCACGAAATTGATCCCGAACCGGGCCAGATCGAAGAACGGGGTGGCCAGAACGTTCAAATCAGCTTCACAGGCGTTGCAGCCAGCGGCCGAAACCTGGCGCAGCTGCAGCGAGCGGCCGAATAGCTTTTTGAAGTGCCGCCGGGTGTGTTCGGCCAAGGGGGGCAGCGTGCCGTCGGTCATTAAATGCTCTTTTTCGGCAACCGAAAGCTCAAAATCACGGGTAAAGGAGACGAACCGGCCTTCGGAAAGACGCTCGCACGTACCACAGAAGACGCAGCGTCCCATGTCGATAAGTCTGTGCTCGGCATCGATGGCGTCCTGGGGACAAGCCGCCGCGCAGGTGGCTGCCAGTTCATCGGGCGCCTCCTTATTTACCTGCGGCAATCCGCGATAGCGGGACGGTAATTCGATTTTCTTTTTGGGATAAGCGCTGGTTCTGTATCCCTGTTCAAACCTGTTTTTCAGTGTTTTGAGCATGGTCGTTTCACTTTAGAGATCAAATCCGCAGTATGACAGATTGTAGCTTTTGTTGTTGAGCGGAAAATCTGAAATTCCGGTATCTCGCAGGGACATGGCCAGTCCGTTCCAATTATGAAAAGAAGGATCCTTGACCTTGTAGCGCAAGATCCTACCGGCCGCATCGGTCAACACGCAGTGCGTCAGCTCGCCGCGCCAGGCTTCATTGATCGTCACCACGAATGAAGCCGGCGCCAAAGACGCATCGAAGGCTTCGACACACGCCGTGTCGATCGGTTCGCTCAGCCGGGCCTGAATCATCTCAATCGATTGGATCACCTCGTCAGCCCGGATCATGGCCCGGGCGTACACGTCGCCTGTGGATTTGGCATTCTCGGGAATATGCTGCCGCCGGTAATGCCCGGTCGGGAAACAGCGCCGGACATCGTAAGGAATTCCGCACGCCCTGCCGGCCGGCCCCACCAATCCCAATTTTTCCGCCGTCGCCGTGCTGACCGTTCCGCAGCCCTCAAACCGAGAACGGACACTGGATGTGGCAAACAGCAGATCGATCACATGTTCGACCTGAGGTTTGAGTTCGTTCAGGCGCGCCATCAGCGTACTGCGATCCTCGTCATTCAGGGGAAAACGGACACCGCCGGGCCGCACCAGCCCTTTGCCGAAACGGTTGCCGCACATCCACAGCGACATGTTGAGAAAATCACCGCGCATCCGGCCGAAGTAGTTGGCCGGCGGTAAAAATGCGACATCGCCGCTCAGAGCGCCCAGATCGCCGATATGGTTGGCGATCCGCTCCAGCTCCAATGCGATCAGCCGGATGATGTCGGCCCCGGTATCGGGCTGGACCGCGGTCAACGCCTCAACCGCCTGGGCCATGCACAGGCTGTTTCCGATGGCGGTGTCACCGGCGATACCCTCGGCCAAAATGGGCAACCGCTTGGCATCGGCATTGAGCAACAGCTTTTCGACACCGCGGTGCTGGTAACCCAGTTGAATTTCAAGGTGCAGCACGCGCTCTCCGATACAATTGAACCGGAATTGACCCGGCTCGATAACGCCGGCATGCACCGGTCCTACTGCCACCTCATGGATTTCATCGCCTTCCACGGCATAGTAATCGTAGCGTCCGGGGATGTCTTGGCTGTAATCGTTTCCGAAGACATCCGGCCTGCCGAGGTGGTTGGCGTGATAGCGCACCATCTTCAGCCAGGGATGACCCTCGGGTCGAATGCCGAACTGTTCTGCGATTTCGCGTTCAAACAAATGGAACGTTTCGCAGCTCAGCGTCATGGATGGATAGGCCTCAGGTGCATCGCATCCGGCAGCCAGCAGTCGATCGGTCCTGAGCACCGCCAGCAGTTTGACCGTTGAACCGTCCTGGTAGGCAAAATAGTGGACGACCTTGCCCCCGGAATCGACGACTGCCAGAGCCTGCCTGCGAAACTTATCGAAATCAAGATGCGGGATGCGGTCTCTGCCGATTGTTTCCCCATTGATGATCTGTAAAAAATCCATATCCATTTGGTGCCACCTAACCCGATTTTACATTAATGCGTTGACGATCGTTTGGTACAGGGTGCCCGGCATCCAGAAGAAGAGCACGACAGAGGTAAAGAGCAGTGCCAACTGGGGCCAGACCATATTGGGTAATTCTTTCGTTTGAATCTCGACCCCGGTGCCGCCGAACGCGATCTTCATGACATGGTTGGCAAAGCCGGCAAAAATCACACAGATGCTCAGTATAAACAGTCCCACCCCCCAATAGTGTCCGGATCGAAAGGCGCCGAGAATAATCAACAGTTCGCCCAGAAAAATCCCGAACGGCGGCATGCCGGCAATACCGACAAATCCGCCGAAAAATGCCACAAAGGTTTTGGGCATCAGTTTGGCAAGGTTCCCGGTCCCCTCAATCAGACGACTGCCGTAACCCAGGAGGATATTTCCGGAAGAAAGGAACAGGGCCGATTTGATCAGGCTGTGATGGATCAGACACAGCACGGCGCCATAGGCCCCAAGCCCGCCGATCCCGGTGCCGAAGGCGATGATCCCCATGTTTTCGATGCTCGAATAGGCCAACAGGCGTTTGGTCTCGGTCTGCCTGATGATAAACGTTGCCGCTGCCAGCATGGATGCCAGACCGAAGACGATCAGAATGTTGCCGGAGAAATTTCCCAGCCCGGCGGCCTGCATGATTTTATTGGTTTTGAATATCCCCAGGTAGGCACAGTTGAGCAGCACGCCCGACAAAAGGGCCGACGCCGGACTGGGGGCTTCACTGTGGGCATCGGGCAGCCAGGTGTGCATCGGGGCCAGCCCCATCTTGGTGCCGTAGCCCACCAGGATAAACACAAATCCGGTTTTCAGCCACAGCGGATCGAGGCGTTGGGCCACTTCCGTAAGCGAGGAGAAGGCGACCGGAACGTCCACCCCGCCCACACCCATGGAAAGGTCAATCAGTACCGAACCCAAAAGGGCCAGGGCGATTCCCACCGAACAGATCAAGACATACTTCCAGGTGGCTTCGAGGGAAGCGGCCGACCGGTGGGTGTAAATCAATGGCGCACTGGCCAGTGTGGTGGCCTCGATGGCGATCCACATGACCATAATATGATCCGACAGTGTGACCATTGTCATGGAGGATAAAAAAAGCAGCATCGAGCCGGTGAAAATATTTTCCGACCGGATATCGGCTTCCTTGAGATAGGCGGTCGTGTAGATGGAAATCAGGAAAAACAGCAGTGATATGACCAGCAACGACAAAAGCCCCTCGGGTGTCACCGCAAAATAAGATGGAAGCAGCGCCGTCGGTCGACGAACCCACAGCATAAGGGACAAGAGCAGATGGATGAACCCGGTAATCACCAACAGCGGCCGTCCGGATGTTCGCGGGAGGAAAAAGGCGATGCCCCCGGTCAAAAGCGGGACCAGAAATACAAGTTCAACCATGAGAAGAACACCTATTCCTTTAAGGTTCTAAGCA
>JBDNAO010000071.1:0-7489 GCA_039768375.1 Desulfobacterales bacterium
GGGAACCGTAACCGTCTGCCGATGCGCTTTACAGATTGTAAAAAAAACGGATGGTGTACTCAAACCGCGCCAGGCCGTTTGAAATTCGTCTGGGGAGCGTTCGGTGATTTCGGTTTCCACCAGAGAGAATGACCGCCGCTTGCATTCGGTGGAGAACTTACGGTATACCCCATTCCAGTCTGAGCGGTGGCCAACCTCAATTTTACGAGGATGCCCGCTGAACCGGCTTTTTTCGGGCTGTGAAAAAACTCGATTCAACCAAAGGCTATAAAAAGAGGTTATCGACAGGACCGTTAAAAATGGTCGACCGCGATCACCTTTTGCCAGCAGACCCAGTCAGAGGAGAGACTATGAAAACGTTACCCATTCCCGATTCATTGAGCACCCTGCGGGAAAAGGTCATGGCAAAAGGGTTTGCGAGTGCTACCGGCTGTTATGTCGACAAAGCCAGCGGCGCCATGATCTATGATGTGGAGGGCAGGGAATACATCGATTTTACCGGCGGCATCGCCGTGATGAACGTCGGTCATTCGCATCCCAGAGTGGTGGCGGCGATCAAAGAACAGGCGGAAAAATTCACGCACACCTGCTTTATGGTACTGCCATACGAACCGGCGGTGCGGCTGGCGCAGAGGCTCTGTGATATCGTTCCCGGCGCTTTCGAGAAATCGGTCATGCTGACCAACAGCGGTGCCGAGGCTGTTGAAAACGCTGTAAAGATCGCACGGTACCATACCGGGCGACAGGCGGTCATCGCTTTTGAAAATGCTTTTCACGGGCGCACTTACCTGGGCATGACGTTGACGAGCAAAGCCAAGCCTTACAAGTACGGCTTCGGACCGTTTGTGCCGGAAATCTACCGCATGCCCTTCGCCTATTGCTACCGCTGCCCGTTCAACCTGACCTATCCAGGCTGTGCGGTCGCCTGTGCCGACCACCTCAAGGATTTTTTCATTTCCCATGTAGCCCCCGAAGTCACCGCGGCCGTCATTGTCGAACCGATACAGGGTGAGGGAGGCTTTATCACTCCCCCACCGGAATATTTCCCCAAGTTGAAAAAGATTTGTGAGGATAACGGCGTCCTGTTTATCGCCGATGAAATTCAGACAGGCATCGGCCGCACCGGCACCATGTTTGCCATGGAACACTGGGGCGTCGAAGCCGATATCACCACGGTAGCCAAAAGTTTGGCGGCGGGTATGCCTCTTAGCGCCGTTGTCGGCCGGAAAGAGATCATGGATTCCGTTCATGCCGGTGGTATCGGCGGGACCTACGGCGGCAACCCGGTCAGTTGCAGCGCTGCCCTGGCAGTTCTGGACGTTTTCGAAACCGAACATCTCCTTCAAAAAGCCCGGGAACTGGGACTCAAACTCCGCCAGCGTTTGGACGCTCTAAAGGACCGTTACGAGCTCATAGGAGACGTTCGAGGCATCGGGCCCATGCTGGCCATGGAACTGGTCAAAGACCGTGAATCAAAACTGCCGGCTGCCGATGAGGCCAAGACCTTGGTTGGCGCTTGCCGTGAAAAAGGCTTGCTGCTGCTTTCCTGCGGCAGTTACGGCAACGTTGTTCGGCTGCTGATGCCCCTTGTGATTACCGATGAACAGCTTGAACGAGGACTCGCCATCCTGGAAGAGGCGCTGGGCGGTTTGACGAAATGATCCGCTGGCCGATGGTTTTGGTTTAGAACTCAACCGATCTTTTCTTGATTAATACGAAAATGACACTTGGCTATATAAGACTTTGCATACTTTTGTTTCGAGTACCCGTGGTGCAGTGCACCGACGGCTGCTGCTTCGGTTTCATACGGCGCAGAACTCGGCTTTAAGCGGATCTAACCCCATCGCCGGCCCGGTTTTGAAAAAAGGTCGCTACCGGTTGAAAGCCTCGGGAGCGTTCAGCGTGTGTGTTCGCAGGCGATGGGGCAAGGTCCGCTAATCGCCTCAAACAGCTGCGCCTGCTTCAACCGAAGCCTCAGCCGGCTCCCATCGGGGGGATGACAGGACGCTGAAACGGACGAACCCATAAATTTCATGCACCGTGGCGTTCCGAAGGGCCATAAATGTTTAACAGTTAAAAAGGAGGCCTACCCATGAAAAGAAGTAAAAGCGTGTTGCTCAACGTAAGACTGTGTTTGGCGGTGGCGGTTTCCGTGTTGGTGCTCGGCACCGGTACCGGCCCTCAGGCCGCGGAAGAGATGGTCCGGATCGGCAACATCATTCCTCTTTCCGGTCCCTCGGCGTCGGTTGGGGAGCAGGGGCGAAATGCCCGTGAAATGGCGGTCGAGGAGATCAATGCCGCCGGCGGCATCAAATCCCTCGGTGGGGCCAAGCTGGAGATGTTCTATGCGGATTCCGAGTCCAAACCGGAAAAAGGGGTGTCGGAGGCCGAACGCATGATCAATACCGAGAAGGTTCACCTTCTGACCGGCTGCTGGAATTCCGCCGTCACCTATCCGACCACCGCCGTGGCCGAGCGATACGGAATTCCGTTTGTGGTGCCGGTGTCGGTGGCCGACAAGATCACCGAGCAGGGCTTCAAGACCGTCTTCCGAATTGCCGCCAAGGACAGCTGGTGGACCCGGGACCAGTTCGCTTTCCTGAAAGACATCCAGGAGGAGGTCAAGACCGAGATCAAAACGCTGGCATTCGTTTACGAGAATGGGGACTGGGGCAAAGGATTTGCCGGCCAATGGCGGGCGTTGGCCGAGAAAAACGGTTACAGGATCGTGCTCGATGAGCCCTATCCCTCAACAACCACGGATCTGAGTCCGGTGGTGCAGAAGATCCGCCGGGTCCGGCCTGACGCGCTGATGCTGGTATCCAACGCGGCCGACGCCATCTTGCTCACCAACACCCTGGCCGACTACAAGGTCAAACTCAAGGCGATCATTGCCAGCGGCGGCGGGCATGCCGACCCGTCCTTTCTGAAGGCCACCGGCAGCAACGCCCGATACCTCTTCGACATCGTCGAGTGGGAGACAGACGTCAACAAACCCGGTGTCAAGGAGATCAACGAAAAATTCAAAACCCGCTACGGTTACAACCTGGCCGGTGAGGCGGTGGATGCCTACATCGCCATGTACGTGATCAAGGATGTCTTGGAACGCGCCGGTTCTCTCGATCCGGTGAAGATCCGCGAAGCCTTGGCTAAGACCAACTTGCGCAGCGGTCCGGCCATGATCGCTTCCTACGATGCGATCGAGTTCGACGCCACCGGCCAGAACAAACATGCGGCCCTTTCGATCGTTCAGATCAACGACCTTGGCAACGGATTGGAACGCATCACGGTGTGGCCCAAAGGGGCCCGGCGCGCTGGATACACACCGGTATTTCCAGTGCCTTAGCGCTCCGATTCGCAAATAAGATACCATGTTTTAAAGATTCAGAATTGATCAAAAGCTTTTTCAGCACTAACACGAAAATGAGGGGGCGCCTCCGCCGGGATAACCGGTTTCGAGTTGCGGCTGAAACTCGCCACCAACGGGCTTTAAGCTCGGACCAGTGCCGTCTTCAAATTAAGGGGGTGGACGTGTATACTCGCGGTTGTGGCCCCATGCGGTATCTGTATTGGGTCCGGTCTAAGACCCCGTTAGCGACTCAGACAGTCAGCCGCTTTTCTCAACCGCTCATCCGGGCTCCGGCGCGTCATGTTCATGCACTGTGGCGGCCCGTCGGGTTATGAGCGTTTAACAGGCGATCGGGGAGCGGACCTTAAAACGTCTTTACGCCTCCCGGTCGAAATTCTCCTCAGGGCAGGAGACCCTCATGATGTACATACTGGAAGATGCCATCAACGGCATTCTGATGGGGTCCATTTACGGGTTGACCGCTTTGGGCCTGACCGTCATTTTCGGGGTGCTCAAAGTCATCAACTTTGCACACGGGTCGCTGCTGATGGTCGGAATGTACGTGGCCTATTGGACGGTCGTGCTGACCGGTCTGCATCCTTATCTGGCGCTGGTGTTCGTCATTCCCGTCATGTTTCTGTTCGGTTACTATCTGCAGGACATCCTCATCAAACCGATCTTCAAGGCTGAAAAGAACGTTCGGGAGCCGATCACGGTCATCATCGTCACCACCGGCCTGTGGTACGTGCTGGACAACTTGACCCTGCTGATTTTCGGTCCCCAGTACCGCAGCATACAGGGCAATCCCCTGCAGGGCAAAATGCTGGAAATAGGTCAAATGTTGATCTCCGTACCGAAGCTGTGGGGGTTTGTGACCGCCATCCTCACGGCCTTCATCATCTACCTGTTTTTTCAAAAGACCCGCATGGGGCGGGCGATCCGGGCGACCAGCCTGGACAGAGAAGCGGCCAGTCTGATGGGTATCAACCAGTACAAGGTCTACAATGTGGCTTTCGGAATCGGAACGGCCACGGCGGGCATCGCCGCAGTCACACTGGTGCCGTTTTACAACATTTTTCCCACCGTCGGTGTGCTTTTCGACATCAAGGGGTTCATCATCGTGGTCCTGGGCGGGTTGGGCAGCATTGGCGGTGCGATCCTGGGCGGCATCATCATCGGGTTGATCGAGTCGGTCGCGCCCCAGTTCATGACGGCCACCTGGACCGAGGCCATCGTTTACGGTTTGTTCCTGTTGTTCCTGTTTGTGAAGCCATCCGGCTTGTTCGGAATGAAATACGACTGGTAAAACGGTATTCCAAGAAGAAGGCGAACGGTATGACGAGAGAAAAATTCAACACCATCGCCCTGGCAGGAGTTGCGATCGTTGCTTTCGGCCTGCCGTTGGTGGTTCACAGCGCCACCTATCTGCACATCCTGATCCTGCTCTGGTTGTATGCCTATCTCACCACGAGTTGGAACCTGGTCGGTGGTTTCGCCGGCGTGCTGCCTCTGGGGCATGCCGCTTTCGTCGGTATCGGCGCCTATACCTCGACCGTTCTGTGGCTGCAGTATGGCATCAGTCCTTGGATTGGCATGCTTATCGGTGGGCTGCTGGCCACAATTGTCGGTGTCATCATCGGATTGCCGACCTTGAAAATGCGCGGGGCCTACTTTGCCCTGGCGACCATCGCCTTTGCCGAAGGGTTGCGGGTGATGGTGGAAAACATCGATCGATTAGGCCCGTTTGTGCTGAACGGTCCCCGCGGTCTGCAGATTCCGCCGCTCGAGACCGGCCTCTTTAGTTTCATGTTCATCAGCAAGCTGCCCTACTACTACATCATCCTGGTCATGCTGTCGGGGGTGCTGGCGTTCACGTGGTTCATTTCGCGTTCCAAGCTCGGCTACTTGCTCAACGCCGGAGGAGAGGAGCCAGAAGCCGCCATGGCTTTAGGTATCAACGTGGCCCGCGCCAAACTCATCGCCATGGCAATGAGTTCCTTTCTCACGGCTCTGGCCGGTACCTTTTACGCCCAGTTCACCCTCTATATCCATCCCAAGAGCATCATCTCGCTGGACCTGTCCTTTGAAATTGCATTTATCGCCCTGATCGGCGGTCGCGGATCGATCGCCGGTCCGGTGCTCGGTGCCCTGTTGTTGCGACCGGTGAGCGATTTTTCACGGATTTACTTCGGTGACACCTTGCCCGGGATGCACTTGATCATATTCGGGGTTGTGCTGATCCTGGTGATGCTTTTTCAGCCGCGGGGACTTCAGGAACCGTTAACCCGGGCGTATAACAGGTTGCAGGCACGGCTCTTCGCGTCGAAAGCCATGGAGGCCTAACAGATGAAGATTCTCGAAGTGCAGCACCTGACCAAGGACTTCGGTGGGTTGCGCGCCGTCGACAGCCTGGACCTCGGTATCGAAGAAGGTGAGATTCTGGGATTGATTGGTCCCAATGGTGCCGGAAAATCGACGGTGTTCAACTGCGTCGCGGGTGTCTACCCGCCGACACAGGGCCACATCTATTTTCGCAGCGAGGAGATCAGCGGGCGCAAGCCGTGGGACCTCTGCAAGTATGGACTGGCCCGGACCTTTCAGATCGTTAAGCCCTTTGCCTCCAAAAGTGTCCTCTACAACGTGATGGTGGGGGCTTTCGCCATCACCGATAAGACGAGCGAGGCCCGCGAAAAGGCCCTATGGGTGTTGAAATATCTGAATTTCGAAGATCGCAAGGATACACGGGCCGGGAACCTGACGATTGCCGACCGTAAACGGCTGGAAATTGCCCGGGCCCTGGCGACCGAACCCAAACTGTTGCTGCTCGACGAGGTGATGGCCGGTCTGCGGCCGGCTGAAGTGGACGAAATGGTGGCCATTATCCGCCGATTACGCGAACAGGGCGTCACCATCTTTGTCATCGAACACATCATGCGCGCCATCATGGCCCTTTCCGACCGGGTCGTCGTCATTCAATTCGGTCAGAAGATCGCCGAGGGACTGCCGCAGCAGGTCGCGGCCGATGAGAACGTGATAAAGGCCTATCTGGGAGAAGAATATGCCGTTTCTTGAGCTGAAGAACATCGACGTCTTTTACGGCGATGTGCAGGTGGTGTTCGGCCTGTCCCTCAAAGTCGAGGAGGGCGAGGTGGTCAGCATCATCGGCAGCAACGGCGCCGGCAAATCGACCTTGCTCAAAACCATATCCGGCTTGATGGCGCCGGCCCGGGGAGAAATTCTTTTCGAAGGTTTCCCCACCCACGACCAACCGCCCGAAAAGATCGTCGAGCGCGGCATCGTGCAGGTGCCCGAGGGGCGCCGGCTTTTTACGCTCATGACCGTGAAGGACAACCTGATCGTGGGTGCATACAACAGCCGTGCCGACCGGCAAAAGGAAAAAACCCTCCAAGAAGTTTTGGGACTGCTGCCCCGGCTCAAAGAGAGGGAGTCACAGTTGGCTATGACCCTTTCGGGTGGAGAGCAGCAGATGGTCGCCATCGGCAGGGGGTTGATGGCCCGGCCCAAACTGCTGATGCTCGACGAACCTTCACTCGGCCTGGCGCCGATCCTGATCAGGAACATATTTGAAACCGTTCGCAAGATTGCGGACCAGGGAACAACGGTGCTGCTGGTGGAACAGGACGTGAAAAATTCTCTCGGTTTGAGCGATCGTGGATACGTGCTGGAGCACGGACGGATTGCCATGGAAGGAACGGCCAAAGAGCTGTTGCAGGACCCGCACATCAAGACCGCTTACCTGGGGATATAGTGTCGTGTCATCTTTGAAGTGTCTCGACTGCCTTGAGCGACACAATTGAACGCACAGAAGGTTACCAGTTCAAGCCCGCCCTGGCGCGACGGGACGTGGCTACGAAATTGTTTGCATATTCCATAGACGTTGCTTTCCATCACCACAACCTTCCAAGCCGGGTCTGGGCCAGGGATTCAGCGCCGTCTCTGGTTGCCGCCTCCAGTGTGATCGAAGAAGAAACGGTTACGTTTCGGTGAAAAATTCCAAATCACAAATAACAAAAAAAAAATAAATCACAATGACCAAAATTCAAAAATTTAAACTATCTATGTGTGTCCTGGCGATGGGCAAGGCCCGCTAAATGCCTCAAACAACAGAGCCTACTTCAA
>JBDNAO010000072.1:0-2611 GCA_039768375.1 Desulfobacterales bacterium
AAGCGCATGTAAGGTACCCAGAATTCCAAATCTTCATATCCGGGACCGGCTAGAATACCGATCATTTTTCCTTTGAGCCGCATCTTTCCCTCCTTTGGGTGTGGATTGGGTTTGGCTGGTGTGAGCAACTGTTTAGGGAAAAACATACGATCAAAATTTGGCACGTCAATTGGCCGGGCGCAATGGCGATTAAATGAGGGATCAGTTCCTTAAAGATTTAGAGTTTCCATTTTTTACAAGCGGACGGCCCCTTGAACCGTGAAAAAAGCGGTTGAGAAGCGCCCGAAACCATGAGACGGCCTATCAACAGGGGGAAAAATGCCTATTCTTGTTGTCCGTCTTGGAAGTCCGCGCTTGGAAGGAGAGGGGTTGCGTATCGGGACAGTGAGGCGACCGCCGCGCGGGGTTCCGAAGGTCGAGCTCGCCGCGCGGAACTTTTACGACGTCTGGCTTCCCGATCTCGCACCCAGCGAGGAGTTGCTGAAGCTCGGGCGAGCGGTCGATGAAGAAAAGCGCTGGCGCACCTTTGCCAGGAAATACCGTGCCGAGATGAACCGGACGGAAAAGAGACGGTTGCTCGATCTTCTCGCTGCGATATCAAGGCAAACTAATTTCTCGGTGGGATGTTATTGCGTCGACGAGAGCAAGTGTCACCGGTCCTTGCTTCGTGAGCTCCTGACCGAACGAGGTGCTCTATTCGCTCAGCCGGTAGGATCGAGTGGAACGGCCAGTTTCGATGACCAAACAAGGTAAAAAAGCCGTGAGGGTAAAAAAATGAATCACCTACAGATCATCACGCATCTGCGTGTCAATGGCGATGTATTTAAATATCTTTTCAAGAATTTAGTCGACGAACAGGCCCGCTGGAAACCCGGCGCGGACAGATGGTCCCTGCTGGAAGTTATCAATCATCTTTACGATGAAGAGAGGGAAGATTTCAGGAAAAGACTCGCGCTTGTCCTCAGCGATCCCGACGCGCCGTGGCCGGCCATCGATCCCGAGGGCTGGGTGCTTCAGCGCGGTTACAACGAAAGGAAATTGAATGAATCTTTGGACAATTTCTTTCGAGAGCGCTCGACATCACTCACATGGCTGCGCGAACTCGCGTCACCCGACTGGCAGGCCATCCACCACCATCCCAAAATGGGGCCCATGTCAGCCGAGTTGCTGCTGGCCAACTGGCTTGCCCACGATCTGTTTCACATCCGCCAGGTAAACGATCTGCATTTTGCCTATTTGACGCAACTGGTGGCGCCGGTATCGCTGGGTTACTCAGGTTGGGAATAGTTTTATTTCATTTATTGACACTTCAACGCACCTGACATATTCTCGGTCGCCGTATAGACCCCAACGTTGCAAAAGCCGGAGGGCTTCAGAGTCAAGACGTCAAGGGTGAAGCTGTAATTTACTACCGCAATCCCTTGATCCCGCCGAGGGCGGGACAGGATCTGAAGATCTGCGGCTTTCCCGCAGGGTAAACAACATGGCAAAATCGATCCCATCCTTCGAATTCACCGATGGGGATATCCTAAAATTTGTGGTTTTGCTATTATATTGGGTATAATTACAAACCATTAGCTACCATTTGCCATGTTGTTTACGCAACTATGGGGTAGACAAGGTCTTATCCTTTAGTTATGGCAGGGGTCTCGGGGTCAATTCTGGGTTCGGCCGAGCCAATGCATGACGAAAGCCTGTCCTAAATACTCAAAATTATTATCAACATGCTTTTCAGCTCCATCATTTTTCTGTTTCAGTTTCTGCCCCTTTGCCTACTCCTGTATTTTCTGGCCGGCAAGCGGCTTCGCAACCTGCTTCTTCTGATTGCCAGTCTGGTATTTTACGCTTGGGGCGAGAGCTATTACGTTCTGTTGATGCTGGTGTCAATCCTCGTCAACTACCTCTGTGGTTTAATGATCGATCGTAACCGGGGCCGGCAAGCAGCCCGCGGTTTCCTGATTGCGGCCATTGCCTTTAATGTCCTGTCGATCTCCGTTTTCAAATACGCAAATTTCCTGGTCGACAACCTGAACACCGTACTGTCTCAGATCGGTGCCGGGCCCATCGAACTGGCACCGATTCATTTACCCATCGGGATCTCTTTTTTCACTTTTCAGGCCATGTCCTACGCCGTGGACGTTTACCGCCGGGATGCGTCGGTCCAACGCAACCCCCTGAACATCGGGCTGTACATCGCTCTTTTCCCCCAACTGATTGCCGGTCCCATCATCCGCTATCACGACATCGCCGCCCAGCTCATACGTCGGCGCGTTCGACTTGACGACCTCAGCTACGGCATCGAACGATTTGTCGTCGGACTCGGGAAAAAGGTGCTCATTGCCAACCAGGTGGCCATCATTGCCGACCAGGTATTTTCCTTCCCATATGAAACGCTGACGCCCGGTGTCGCCTGGCTGGGCGTGCTGTGCTACACGCTGCAAATCTATTTCGATTTTTCCGGATATTCAGACATGGCCATTGGACTCGGACGCATGTTTGGATTCCATTTTTTCGAAAATTTCAATTATCCGTATATTTCCAGATCGATCCGAGAATTCTGGAGACGTTGGCATATCTCCCTATCCAGCTGGTTCAGGGATTATCTCTACAT
>JBDNAO010000446.1:0-3542 GCA_039768375.1 Desulfobacterales bacterium
ACCCGGATTCGCAGAGGCGCACGACCACGCCGGTGGCTGAATATACAGTGTGCGGCGGTTAAGACAGTTTGAGGTGTGATTAGCGTGCCGGTACAGCCTCGAAGTCGGCGGTCGCCAAAATCCCTTCCCAGGTAACATATGGTGTTGTACGGAAAGCGGCGTGTATTGGCCACATGCACCCGATTGTCACGCGGTCCAATCAGAGCATAATCCATGGCTTGCAATGCGGCATCGCGTTGACTGCTATGAAATGGCATAGAACCAGTCATTGGTTTTAATCTCCCTTCCCGATCTTGTCTTCCTCTAATTTGTCCTGCGGATGCTGTGACTCCGGGTCAGAAATATCTTCGGGTGCCGGCATTTCTTCTTCGGGGGTCTCTTGAGCGTCCTCTGCAGCGGGGGAATAGAAGGCGTCAGGTTCCGAGTCGGTGATGTGATTCCAGATGCGTGAAATGATCACGTCTTTGTTGTCGCGCGGCCGTAAGAATTTGACGCATTGGGCAATGAATGCTTCCTCTTCTTTGTCGAACAGCACCTCATCGCTTTGGGTCAGCTCAGTTTCGAGCTCAGGACTGAAATGGTCCCATTGCACAGATGGCGGCTTTTGCGGCCTACTGGCCGCACGCAGCTTATCGATAGCGATGACTTCGGGATCCTTTCGCCTGCCATTTGCCGTATGGCGTTTATGCATTACTCGCGCTGTGGGGCCGGCGACGCTTTCCTCTTCAGATGTTGGTTGATCGGCCGATAGATTTTGATTTTCTTCGGTTTCAGCTGTCGCTTCCCAATAATCGTCCAAACCCAGTCGATTGCGAACCTCGGTCTCAACGGCATCCAAAACATTGACGACAATGCGGTCCAATTCCCGCAGGCCATGATTTTCCAGATTGATGATATTTTTCCTCATGCTCACCTCACAGGTATGCCACAATGTTCATGATGGTAGACTCATTGTCTACACGTTGCGCCGGCCTTTACGGTGCGCAACCTGGATCGCGTGCCGCAGATGCAAACTTTTGCCCCCCTGGGTGGTGTAAAAGGCTTATCCGGCTTTCACCAGCGGCCGGTAAGCTTTGGCCTTCGGCAATCTACGGATGTTGAAAATATGGGCCAAATTGGCGTTCTTGTTGTAAACCGGCGCAATGTGGTGTTTCGATGCCGTCAGCAGGGTCATCACACCGGGACCGTGCCCGCTGACCGTGCTGTCGCTGTGTACGATCACTCCGACGGTCAACATGCCGCGGCGGTAAGCGCGCCCAAACCGCGTATCGGAATGAACAATGGCCACGATGTCGCCAAAGCGAAGGGTTTTCAGTCCGAATTTTTTTCGAATGTACGGGTCAAAGAGCTGAATGTCAAAATCACCTCGCACTGCATTACTTTTGCCGATGCCTGATCCCATTATAGCTGCAGGAATCAGATGGGTTACGGGAACATCGAGTTTGCCATCATTGGAACGTAAGCCCCAATGCCGGATCAGTCTTGGGGAGCAGCTGAAAACCGCCACATTGGTATGATCTGGAAACTGCAGACCCATTCCATAGGCGTAAATCTGAATGTGATCGCCGATGCGCAAACGCTTCAAGACCGGTGTGGCAAAATCGATCAGCAAATGTTCAACACCGCCGTGTTTGCCGGTAACAAATCCCATTTTTCCTTTGGCCGGCCCGGTCAGCACTTGTGCAATATTGCCCACACAAGCATAAGTAATGAGCGCTAAATTGGGAGCGTTTTTTTTCCCCACAATTTCTCTTTTGTTGTTATGCAGTGAAACGCCGGGCTCTATGTGGTCGCCGGCTAATCCGACGCACCGGTCGCCGATGCGGTGGCTGATGACCACACCGCCGCTGCCTGGTATCACCCGTGGCACGCCATCATGACCGATACGATAAGGCGACGACCCGCTGATGGGATGGGCAACTTGGCCGGACACCGTCAACATGATCAGATCATTGGTGTTCATTCGCGGCGTGCCGGCTGCGCGACTCGCAGCATTGGCGCCTTCCATAACTTTATCCTGCGATGGATGCATCATCAAAGAAGAATTGCCGGGGCATCATTCAGTGAATAAAGCGATCAACCAACCGTGCCTCGACCAGCTGTCTCAGCCGGTCGATTCGTCGCCATGCCCAAGCTCTTGCAGCTCAATTTCTGGCTAAGGGTCTTTTGGACTAAGCCACCATACCGATCATACGGCGTAAGGTCGGTGTTACACCTCGGAAAGTGCGGCCTTCGCGGGTAGTCCGGAAGGCGGCCACCCAGGCCTCGGCGTGGGAACCAAAGGGACGCGCCTCGGACTGAAACATAATCGGATCCATGGTCGTCTGGAAATCGTTGTCTGACACCCAGAGCAGGATGCGTCGTCCGCTTTCAGCCATCTTGGCCCGCTGAGACAGCTCGATGGCCCCTCCCAAATACCGATTGCACACGGCTTCCACAACGTCCCATTTGGTGTTTGCATCGAAGGATTTACGCAGATCGGGCGAGTCCAGCAGGTTGAGAATGGTTTTCAGGTAGTGCCCCGCTTCATTGGTTAAGGCCAATATGTTACCGTAGCTGGCGCGATCCAGGGCATAGCGCAAATCGAGTCCGAGACGCTGGATAGTGGCCACGCTACCGAAGGGGCGCTGATCAATCACCTGCCCGCCGCGGATGACTTCGCCGATCAGTAGATCGCGGAAGTATTGCGCCAGCGAGGTCATAAAAGCCACCAACTGGTTGTGGAAGTTCTTGTTTACCACCGTGCCAGGCGGTGCCGCAGCGCGGCCATAGTTAAATACGCGACGGTAAGCCAGCATACGGTCGCGCAACGTGTACCGCAAGGGCTTCCACTTTTCCAGCAGGTAAAGGCCGCGAGCTCCAGGTCCGCGCTGGATCCGGATGCGCCCCAGACGAAACAGCCGCCGCAGCACATCAATGACCTGGAAAATCTTCATGCGTTCATGCTGGAAAATGTAGTAAAGCTCGGCGGCCGCATGCAGTTGACTGGGGATGACGGACTCATCAAAGTCCGGCGTGATATAGGGGTAGGAGAGATCTTCAAAAGGCTGTGCCCCTTTTCCGCCGAACCCGATCAGGTCCAGAAAGCCGTCTTCACCATCGCCGGCCGACTCCCGGAGTAGATCTTCAAAGCGCGTTTCGAACTGATGTTCATATTTAACACGCTCTTCCGGTGGCAGTTGGGCCAGCTGCTCTTTGAGAAATTTTTGCCAGAGGCGTTTTATCGTCTCGTGATTTTCATAGGCCATGTTTTCCCCCTCTACTGATAATCAGTGACGAAGCGTCCATTATACGTATTGGTGATTGGTAAAATAGCGAATCATTTTTGCCTTTTGCCGGGTCGTTGCGACCCTGTTTTCTCCAGGATAGAAACCGCTACTGTTTTTGGTCCTTAATTCGATTTTCGCTTCCGGCTGATCATTATTGTACCCAAATCGGTTTCCTGGTCTGCATCCCGTATAACTATATTGTCATCCTCTAGAGAGTCGTACATTATTGTTCCCCCCGTGTTCTCGACTTTAAAGTATAGGTCGGGCCCCGTA
>JBDNAO010000447.1:0-4936 GCA_039768375.1 Desulfobacterales bacterium
AAACTCGGAATATCCAGATATTCCTGCGTCTTCGCGCCTTGCCGGCCGGGTGCCTCAACACCCAAAATTGCGAACTTATTTTTTCGTGAACCCTAAGAACTCGTTAGAACGTGAGGTGAAAGAATGACTGAATATGATTACTGGAAAATTTTTCCGAGAATGCCAAAGAAAGTGACCATTGGTGACATTACGGTCAGAGACGGATTTCAGCACCTTGAAAAATTCGTCTCGACCCGTGCAAAAATTTTCTATGCCCAGGAAATGATTTTTGCCGGCTGTCGAAACATCGAGGTGACGAACCTCGGCAATCCGTACCTCATGCCCCAGTTCAGTGACGCCGAGGAGGTATTGGCTGCCTTGCGGAGCGATCTTTTTAAAAGACGGTGCGCCAAGCGCGGCATCAATCCGGATGACATCTGCGTGACGGCCGTCACCATCCGGGAGGGGGCCGTGGACCAGGCGATTCGACTGAAAAAGAAAGGGGTCGGTCCGGACCGTTGCCTGATGATGGTGTCCACGGAAGAACAGCACCATTTTGCCAATTCCGGTACAACCCTGCCCGAATACTGGAAGGAATCCGAGCGCGCCATAAAAAAGTGCCGGGACGCGGGCCTGAAAATGTGCGGTACGGTCAGCACCATCTGGGGCAGCCCGATTGCCGGGGCCACCGAGTTGAAAGACGCCGTGGAGTTTACCAAGCGCTGGTTGTCTATCGGTGCATCCGACATCGAGCACGCCGATCACGACGGCAGTGCCTCGGCCCCGGAAGTGTACCGTTACTTCTCCATGATTCTGGACGCAATTCCGGACACTTCCGTCCACATCGGCCATTTTCACGAAACCAAACGCGTGGCATCCGCGTCGGTGCTGGCCGCCCTGCAGGCCGGCATCACCCATTTCGAGGCGACCCTCGGCGGTATGGGCGGTCAACCGGCCAACTTTTTGGATGATTGTCCGGTGCCGGGTACCGGTGACTACTACTACAAGGATCCCCGATATGTGGGGTTGACCTGCCTGGAAGACATGCTGGTGCAGATCGACGAGATGGGTATTGGCCACGGCTACGACGTCGATCGGGTGCTCTGGCTCGGGCGGCAGATCGAACGCACCGCGGGCAAAAGGCTGCGCAGTGAGGCCGTCATCAACGGCCGGACCCTCAAGGAGGGTCATCCGGAATTTGGACGTCCCGGCCTCAGGAAGCGCAAAGAAAAGATGGGCGAACAGCCGGACCAGAAGCTGCCGGCGGACTGGAGCGAAAAGGCGGTGTTGCCGGAGAGATACCGGTAGGTTAGCCCGTTGAGCCGGTTAGACGGTTGGCCCGTTGGCCGGTTTAGCCGGAGGGCCGGAACATGGAGACGCGGAGTTCACTCTGCTTTGAGGGTAACCGTGTTCTGAAGCCGGCCTTGTTTCGTAAGCTGTGAATCGTTAAGTGGCTGGGTTATCCTGAACCGGCTGACCGACAGGTGAACCGGCTAAACCGGACACCGACCACCACGAAGTTCATCATGACGTCAATGCCGGATGAAATCGAAGATCAGTCGCGGAAGGAATTTGCACGCCTGTTCATGGAGACTGATTTAGGGGATTGAGCGATCCAGGAATAAGTGGAGGGTAGCCGCGTGAAGGCCATGATTTTGAAACAGCTCTGCAACCTTGCGGAGAACAGGACACCGTTGGTGCCGGTCGAGATGGCCGAGCCGCTGCCGGGCGGCAGGGAAGTGCTGGTTAGGGTGTCCGCCTGCGGCGTGTGTCACACCGAGCTGGATGAAATCGAGGGACGCACGCCTCCACCCGCTTTTCCGGTGATATTGGGACATCAGGTGGTGGGCCGGGTTGTGCAAAACGGTCCGAGGGCGGGAAGGTTCCGGGTCGGCGACCGAGTCGGCATCGCATGGATTCATGCCGCCTGCGGACGGTGTCGGCACTGCCGGGCCGGTGAAGAAAATCTTTGCGCGGCCTTCAAAGCCACCGGTCGTGATGTGGACGGCGGATACGCCCAGTTCACGAAAGTAGCGGAAGACTTCGCCTATCCCATTCCTGAGGTCTTCACCGATGGCGAAGCGGCACCATTGCTGTGCGCAGGGGCCATCGGCTGGCGTTCTTTGCGCTTGACCGGGCTAAAAAACGGCCAAAACCTCGGATTGACCGGTTTCGGCGCTTCGGGTCATCTGGTTTTAAAAACCGTGCGCTACAAGTATCCGCAAGCGAAGGTCTTCGTCTTCGCCAGAAGTCCGCAAGAGCGGGCGTTTGCGGTCGAACTCGGCGCCGTCTGGGCCGGTGACAGCGAAGAGACGGCACCGGAAAAACTCCACTGCATCATCGACACCACGCCGGTCTGGAAACCGGTCGTGGCGGCGCTCAAGAATCTGGAAACGGGCGGCAGACTGGTGATAAACGCCATTCGAAAGGAAGACGCCGACAAGGACGCACTTTTGGCACTCGACTATCCACAGCATCTCTGGATGGAAAAGGAAATCAAGAGTGTGGCCAACGTGGCGCGGCGGGACGTCAGTGAATTCCTGCAGGTGGCGGCCGAAATTCCCTTCAAACCTGATGTTCAGGAATACCGGCTCGAAGAAGCCAACACGGCGTTGTTGGAATTAAAAGAAGGCAAGATCCGGGGGGCCAAGGTGCTCAGCGTCCATCCATAAATGGCCCTTTTTACTATAGTGTTTAGTCATACATAAATTGTCTTATCCATTGTCGCGCGCTGCTCGATATTTCAGGCGTGGGTACATAACAATGACCATCGGCAGTGTTGGTTTAGGTTTCAGATTTCAGGGTCTGTCCGCCCGCTTAAAATAATGCCAAATTCCAAGAAAAAAATCCACATTTATGAATTGGGCACTGGGATGCAGTGTCTTTAGAATGATCATTCCGGTTTGCGTCTGGGCAGCACCAGATTCAAGACAACACCGATGATTCCGGCCAGCCCGATCCCTCCCAGGGTAAAAAGCGACATCCCCCCGATACCGAACACCAGGATGACGGCGACAATGATCATGTTCCGCGCTTCGGTCAGGTCCTCTCCGGCCCTCACGAGGGTGTTCAGTCCAACGACCGTGATAGCGCCGAAAAGCAGCAGCATGATGCCGCCCATGACCGGCACCGGGATCGTCTGAAGCAAGGCTCCCAATTTTCCGATAAACGCCAGCAGGATAGCGAAGACCGCCGCCCATGACATGATGTGCGGATTGTACATGCGGGTGAGGGTGACTGCACCGGTCACTTCGGAATACGTTGTATTCGGTGGGCCACCCAGAAAAGAGGCCATGGTCGTGGCCAACCCGTCGCCGAGCAGGGTGCGGTGAATGCCGGGGTCGTCCAGGTAGTCCTTGCCGGTGACACTGCCGATGGCCAGAATGTCTCCGAAGTGTTCGATGGCCGGTGCGATCGCCACCGGAACGATGAAGATGACGGCCTCGAGGTTCCAGCTCGGGAAGACAAAGTTCGGTACGGCCACCCAAGCGGCTTTGGCGACCGGCGACAGGTCGATCAACCCAAAGGGGATCGAGACAAGATAACCGACCCCGACACCGATTAGAATCGGGATCAGACGCAGCAGTCCTCGGCCCAGCAGAGAAATGAGAATAGTGGACACGAGGGTGGTCATGGATACGATCAGGGCGGTTTTCTCCGGTACGAGAACGGCCGATCCGTCACCGGTTTTACCGATGGCCATGTGAACAGCCACGGGTGCCAGGATTAGACCGATTACCATGATGACCGGCCCCACGACCACCGGTGGCAGAATACGGTTTAAAAAGCTGCGGCCGAAGAACTTGACCCCGATGCTCAGCAGTATGTAGACCAGACCGGCGGCAGCCAAGCCGCAAAGGGTGGGGGGGATCCCCCAGGTTTGCACCCCGTAGATGATCGGTGCAATGAACGCGAAGGAAGAGGCCAGAAAAACCGGCACCATGCGTTTGGTCACCGCCTGAAACAGCAGGGTGCCCGCTCCGGCGGTAAAAAGGGCCACGTTGGGGTCGAGTCCGGTCAGAAGAGGGACCAGTACCAGGGCGCCGAAAGCGACAAAGAGCATCTGAGCGCCAACGAGGGGACCCTTGTAGCCGAGATGGTTTTCAACGGGCGCGTCCTTTTGCGTCATGGAACCTTCCTCCTTTCAGTTTATTTCGTCCCAAAGATCTTGTCTCCGGCGTCACCCAAGCCTGGTAGAATGTAGCCGATATTGTTCAGTTTTTCATCAATAGCGGCCACGTAAATGTCGACATCGGGATGAAATTTCTCCACGCGCTCGATCCCTTCGGGTGCTGCGACGAGAAAAAGAGCCTTGATGATTTTGCAACCGGCCGCTTTCAACAAGGTAATGGTCTCGACCACGGTGCCGCCGGTGGCCAACATGGGGTCGAGAATCAGCGCAATCCGTTCGTTGATCGCACCGGTCAGCTTGACGTAATATTTGACCGGCTTCAGCGTATCTTCGTTGCGGTAGAGTCCGACGACGCTCACCTTGGCTGAGGGAATCAGATTGAGGACGCCGTTCATCATACCGAGCCCGGCCCTTAGGATCGGCACCACGGTGATTTTCTTGCCCTTGATCCTTTCCACTTCCACCGGTCCGGCCCACCCCTGAATGATTTCTTTTTCGGTTTCCATGTCCTTGGTGGCTTCATAGGTGAGCAGGTTGCCCAACTCGGATGCAAGGTCCCGAAAATCTTTGGTCGTGATCTTTTGTTCCCGCATGAGCCCCAGCTTGTGCTTGATGAGTGGATGGTTCACCTCATGGACCGGCATGGCGCCTCCTTAGTGTCTTAGATCGTTACTTTTGCGTAAAAAACGAATATAAGTTGTTAAAGTGAAACCACTTGGTGTATCGGAATAAGGCTTCAGGTGTCAGTACAGCCGCTGGCCTGAAAAGCGGCCAGTTCAATCAAAAAAGAAACTTTGCCCTTGGCTAGTTTCATATGACGGGTAA
>JBDNAO010000448.1:0-5589 GCA_039768375.1 Desulfobacterales bacterium
CTGGCTTAGGGCGTATTTTCGATTCTGTCGGTGGCAATTCCATTCTGAGCTCAGGATAGGCCAGGCAGAATCAATAGGATGGGGGCGTATTGGCTATGTTCAACGATCCAGCCGGTGCTCCCCTCATCCTGCTACGGGTGCAGCGGCGATCCTTTGGATGACCGGTTCGCTCCGGTGACTGGCTGTGGACCGATCTTTTCACCCGGGACGCCAGCGCAGCCAGAAACTTTAATCCTGCTATAGCCGGCTACCAGACCCAACGCATCGCGACAAAGAAAACTTATCGCTACAAACTCTTTATCCGCGACGGCCAGCCGCTATCAGGGGTTGTTGAATTCGATTGGGATGGCCTCGAGGATAACTGGCTGCCCTATTTTAAAGTTGCGGATGTCGACCAGACCACCAAGACCGCACGACGGCTCGGTGGCAAACTGATCTTCCAAAGCGGCGAGGTCGCCATTCTCTCAGATCCCACCGGTGCCGTATTCGGTATCCAGATGATGCCTTATAGGAGGCTGAAA
The DNA here is from genome assembly GCA_039768375.1 of Desulfobacterales bacterium. Taxonomy (GTDB): domain Bacteria; phylum Desulfobacterota; class Desulfobacteria; order Desulfobacterales; family SG8-13; genus JARFQH01. The sequence continues at coordinate 522 of JBDNAO010000448.1, forward strand.
TGAGAAAGATGATCCCGATCATAAGCTGCTCAGCTTGACGGCGCTTTTACCCTCCTGTGCCACCCATGGCGGCAGTGGCTACTCAAGCCCGGGTGTTGGATTTTTTATGATAAGTTGACTTTCAATTTGCTATCGCAGGCAAAGTTTAATGGCGATTTTCACCGATAACTCCAACGTATCTGGAAAAAATCAGGATTCTCAAAAGTACAGATACTGTAAACTAATCACAAATCAATGGCTTTTGGGGTTATCTGCTCTATCCCAACCTGCAATTGCTTAGAAACGCTTTCGATAGCCAAACAGTATAGTAACCCGTCAACGCACATTTTCAATTAAATTCACCGATCTCGAAACGGTAATTGTTTAACAAAACATATCTAAAACATTCTGAGACTTTTTCAATCAATATTTGTAGGGAATTTAATCCTGGATTGTGATTTTCAATATGTTTTTTTCAATTTCGTCTCCGCCTGTATCTGTCAACCGAAGCGAAAGATTTGTCACAAAGACCCACTTCCCTTGAATAAAAAGACTTGCCGGAAAAAGTAAACCATGGGGCGACTCGTCTTTTTGGATTCCTAAAAACTCACCAAATTTGGCGACTACACGCCCAAACTCATTAAGTAAGGCAGCAAATTACATCCAGCTTTATTGGAACTAGCGGGACTTTCTCTCTTTTAAAATTTGATGTATGATCATCGCCAAAGTTACGCTGCAGCATGCCGCACCGATCCCGAATAGATGGCGCGGGAGCCCTTCATCCCTACTCGCATAATGTCATTGAGGATTTGGTCTCTCGTGTTAACGCATTGGAGGTTAAAGGAAAAATCGCATGCTGAACATCCTGTTTGCCGCACCGGAGAACGCTTGGGGCGGATTTCTGGGGATCATCCGGGGAGAGCTGCCGCAGCACCGTTTTGAGGCCACCGGCCGGTTCTGTGTGGACAATCTGGCCGGCTTCGACGTGTTGATCCCCACCATGTGCCCCATCACCCGGCAACTGATCTCCCGGGCTGACCGGCTGAAACTGATCCAGCAGTGCGGTGCCGGGATCGAAGGGGTGGATATTGTGGCGGCTGCTGAAAAGGGGATTTTCGTGGCCAATGTGCCCACCGGTATCTCCGGAAATGCCGATTCGGTGGCCGAACTGGGTATCTACCTGATGATTGGTCTGTCCCGGGATGTGTGGGGGATGGCCAAGAGCCTTCAGGCACGTAAGATCGGACAGCCTCAGGGGAAAGCGCTGGGCGGCCGGACCGTTGGTTTGGTGGGTCTCGGAGGCATCGGGCGGGCCCTGATCCAGCGGTTGAAAGGTTTCGGCGTGCGCATCATCGGAATTAAAAACAGAGACCCGGCAGCGGCAAAAGCGGAACTGGGTCTGGATTGGACGGGCGGGGACGACCAGCTGCCTGAGTTGCTGGGACAGTCGGATTTCGTTTTTCTCTGTCTTCCCGTGACACCCCGGAGCACCGGGATGATCAACCGCCGAACCCTTTCGTGCATGAAGCCCACGGCCTATCTCATCAACCTGTCCCGGGGCGGTTTGGTGGACCGCGAGGCCCTTGAAGAGGCCCTCGCCTGTGGCACCATCGCCGGCGCCGGACTCGATGTGTTCTGGGAGGAGCCTCCGGACCCGCACGACCCCATCTTCTGTTACAACGTGATGGCCACACCCCATATCGGCGGGTCAACGGATCTTTCCATGCAGGGGATCGTCAAGGGGGTTGTGGAGAACATCCGGCGCATAGAAGCGGGGCAAATACCGCTGAACTGTGCGCAGCCGCAAACTTGAAAAACACGCATATGAGGTCGCGCCAATTTTAACAACCAATCGACGGGAATCAGGTCTTCAAGATGGAAAAATCAGATCTTATTAGAATGGAAGCCTTGAAAAATATCTGCAACCGACTTGTGATGAAGCACCCTGATGCCATCGGCATGGCCATGATCGAGCTGGACTGCGGCTGCGTCAATATTTGCGGCGTCTCGATTCGGGGTGAACCGGTGGGATCGATCAATACAATCGTGACGAGTTCGGAAACCGGGGATACGAAGAGCCCCATTTGCAGTCGGTGTTTAGCGTCAAAAGGGAGGATTTCCGGCAGGGTCGTTAATGAGAGGATGATATGGCCGGGCGACGTGAATGAGCAACCCGATAGAGATCTCAGACTCTTTATCGGACGGAAAGTCTTTGGTGAGGATTATCTCGAATAGCCGTGAAGGAGCCTTAACCTTCAGCCACAAATAGAAACTTGAAAATAGAAACTCGAAACTCAGAACTTGGTACCCGGAACCAGCGGAGGCTTAAGGGCCATGAGCGTTTAGTCGATAAAATCGATTATATCCTTAACTGACAAAACTGACCTAATCCCGCCGGCGGGACTCAACTGACACAACTGATTTAATATGGAAAAGCGGATTGCCATTATCGGCGGTGGTCCGGGTGGACTTTCCGCTGCGATCAGAGCGGCGGAATTGGGGCTCGATGTGCATCTTTTTGAAAGGGGTGAGATCGGGAGCAGCATAAGGTGCGCCGAAGGCTTTATCGATACCCTGGGTTATTTGAAAAAACCGGCGGCTGGCGTTTTGTTCAAGGTTGAAAGGGTGAACTTTTTTGCCGGCCGAGCCCACTATGTGAATTTGCCTGAGAACCTTGGGCTGTGGATGATCGATCGCGCCACGTGGCAAAAATCGTTGGCAAAAAGGGCCGCAAGGCTCGGCGTCGACATAAGAGAGAATTGCCCCATCGACAAAGATCAGCTCAACCGCATGATGGGTGACTATGGATTTGTAATCGATGCCAGCGGAGCACCGTCGCTGACATCCAAGGTGTATGGCTTTCTTCCCGATTATAAAAGAAATGCAACTCTTTTGGCTCAATATGCCGTCGAAAGTGACTTCGGTTTTGTGGGACCAAACACGATTCTGGTGGGTTATGAACGCCGCTACATTGGATATTATTATATTTTCCCTAAAGGGCCGGATATCGCCAATATCGGGGTAGGTCGGTTTAATCACGCGAAAAAGAACCGGGGGGTTCGTTTGCAAAGGGAGCTTGACCGTTTGTTGAGTCAACTAGGTCTGCGTGACTATCGAATTCTGAATAAATTTTCGAGCTTCACCCCCTCCATCAGCATCAATAAGCTGGTCTGGGGCAATGTGTTATTGGTAGGGGATGCTGCCGCACTCTGTTCGCCTCTTCACGGAGGCGGAATGGACATGGCCTGTTTGAGCGGTCGCATGGCCGCCGAGCTTATTGTCTCAAACCAGGTCAACCGTTATCCGCAAAGACTGTGGCACCTGGTGAAGAAAAAGTTCATCATGGAGCGGAGGATAGGCCAATTGTGGCGCCTTTTCGGGAATACTTTGATTTCCTGTGCCTTGAAAAGTCCCGAGCTGGTAAGAAAAATTATTTTTAACAAGCCACCCCTGCCTCAATTGATGGGATTGACCCCTTCAGGTATAAATATTTTCAACAGATGCCACCCATCCGCAAAATAATTCACATCGATATGGACGCCTTCTATGCCTCCGTCGAGCAACGGGACAGACCCGAGCTGAAGGGAAAACCGGTGATTGTAGGAGGTGAGCCGCAGTCGAGAGGGGTGGTCGCGGCCTGTTCATATGAAGCCCGTAAGTTCGGAATCCACTCGGCCATGGCTTCTTCAACGGCTCACAGGCTCTGTCCCGGGGCGGTGTTCATGCGGCCGCGGTTCGACGTCTACAAATCCGTATCGTCTCAAATAAGGGAAATTTTCTGTGAATATACCGATCTCGTGGAGCCGCTGTCCCTGGATGAGGCGTTTCTGGATGTCACCCAAAACCGCAAAGAGATGAATTCGGCCACTCTTATCGCCAGGGAGATAAAGAGGAAGATTTACGAAAGAACCGGCAAGCTCACGGCCTCGGCCGGTGTTTCCTTCAACAAGTTTCTCGCCAAGGTGGCCTCGGATGTCAACAAACCAGACGGCATAACGGTCATTCCGCCTGAGGCTGCAGACGAATTTATCGAACATTTGCCGATCAGAAAATTTTTTGGGGTCGGCAGGGTCACCGAGGAAAAGATGCACGGCCTCGGGATCAAAACCGGCGCCGATCTCAGGAAGTTTGGCAAGACGCGTTTAATTCAGCTGTTCGGGAAGACAGGCGGTTATTATTACGACATCGCCCACGGATTGGATGACAGGCCTGTCGATCCCGACCGAATCAGAAAATCGATCGGCAAGGAAACAACCCTGCCGGAGGACATCGACGACATCGATCAGATGGTCGAGATACTGGAAAACCTGTCTTTTAAAGTGGAAAATTCACTGATCAGGAGTGAAGCCAGGGGTCGAACGATCACCTTGAAAGTAAAATATTTCGATTTCAAGAGCATCACCAGGAGCATAACGATTGAGGAGCCCGTGGAAAGCGCCGCGACCATCATGAAATATGTCAACCCGCTGCTGAGCAAAACCGCAGCCGGCGAAAAGAAAGTCAGACTTCTGGGGATTACGATATCAAATTTCGATGACCAGGATGCCTGCTGCGACCGATGCGGGCAACTGCTTTTACCCTTCCGGTTTCGGCACGAATCCTCACTGCGTAACGAGCCCTACCTCTGGTAAATTTGATTGTTCGGTTTGCTGGCGGCGTTTCATTTGCCGTCCGGCGCCCGTTTCCAATTCTCGCATTCAGACAGATCCGGCTTCCCCTTCACAGCTTTTACCAGCATCTGCACAACCGAGGACCTGTCTTTGATGATAAGGGTGTTGGTGGGAGAGTAAGCGGTGATGGTGCCGTTGGGTGAGAGGAGGGGAGACAAAACGGAGACCAGTTGCTCTGCGTCCGCATGCTCCAGTGTTAACAGACAGACAATCGTCCGGTTGTCTTGAGCCGCCGCAGATTGACCACCCGCGGTGCCGAACAAGGCCAATAGGAAAAGCAAGATGGCCAATCGGAAAAATGATGTCAAGCAGAATCCTCTTTAGGGCTCACTCAAAAATAACTTCACATTTTGTACGCCGATGCATCCCGTCCGTCTGTGTTGCGAAAACTCGGAATATCCAGATATTCCTGCGTTTTC
>JBDNAO010000449.1:0-4130 GCA_039768375.1 Desulfobacterales bacterium
GGGAACCCGGCTGAAACGTCCGGGCGCGCAGGAAGGCGCGTGCGGTTGTCATGAGAAGGGCCGCCTCGATGCCGTGGCCGGTGACATCCCCCACCACAACGTCCAGCCGATGTCCGGCGATTTTCGGAAAGCGGATATAGTCATAGTAGTCTCCGCCGGTAGCGCTGCAGTATATGCTTCTGCCGGTGACGTCCAGGTATTCGTCGACCGGATCGTGCTGGGGCAGCAGATTCAACTGAATTTCATTGGCCAAGGCCAGTGATTTCCTCAGCAGGCTGTTTTTTCGCTTGATTTCCCGGTGAGCCCTTTTCATGTCGCGGTTGATTTTTTTCAGCAGCGCGTCACTCAGGTCTTTGTTTCTCTCCAATCTTTCGCGGTAGTGTTCGGACCGCTTCAGTTTTTTTTGCAAAAAGAGGTTTTCGTGTTCCAACCGCTCTACTTTTTCGGCGGTGCGCTGATGGGTCGGAAAATACGGCCCGGCACCGGTCTCAGGAGGGTCAATCGCAGCAACCGCATTTTCTTCGCCGATCAGCAATGTCACCAGCGTGCAGTTGTGCAGCCGGCTGCTCTCACCCGGCTGCAGCGGCGCCAGTTCCCCGAAGGTATAAAACCCGCAGATCGGAAGGGGAGCCGGCAGAAAACCCTTGAGGATCTGGAGCTCTTCGGGAGTGCGCGTGCCGAGAATCTGTTTGCGGGTGGCGCAGGAAAATGCCAGGGCGACCGCAGGCTGCCAGTCGTCCCGGCAGCGCTTTACCATCGTCGCCACAGATGCTTCCGTGTCGGCGATGATCCGCTCCCGCGTGACCTCGGTCAGTTGTACGGTGGTTCCGGTCGAAATCGGTCCCGAGAAGAAAATACTTCCCTGATTCTCAGCGTAATCACCCGGTGACCGGATCAAAAAATGCGCTGGATCACTCTCGTCGTACACTGCCAGGGGAAATTCCAGTGCCGGATAGCGGTGGGCGCCCAGATAATAACGATAAAAATCGAGCGCCCGGTTGTCTCCGATCCGCAGGATTTCATAATCGCGTGATTCCGTGATCTTGGCTTTCATCCCGATCGGCTTCCAGCTGTTGCTGATGGCAAATTCGTGCCTCAGGGGGCCTGAAAAAAGCAACAGCGGGACGGCATCTTCCAGCACCTCGTTTTGGAAAAATTGAAGTGTGGGGGCGGGAATTTCGTAGTGTCGGCTCGGTACGCCGCCGAATACCGGGCAAAGCGGCGGCAGCATCTGATTCAACGCCCGTATGACCGCATCCGGCGACGCGACGATTCCCTCGGGAAAAACGATACAGAGTGTTTCCGGTCCGGACAGGCCTTCGCGGGCCTGTCCGACGGCCGATTCAACCGCGAGCACGGGATCGTTGGAGACCTGCCGTCCAACACCGGCTTTGATCTCAATCGTGTCGGCATAGAACAGAATCAAGTTGATCGAGTCGTCGCTGAAGCCGAAATCGGATGAAAACTCTCCGCCGGTAGTACAGCCGACCAGTTCAATATCCGGAAAACGGCGCAGGACTTCCGCCAACACCAGCTTGTGATCGAAATCGATACTGCTGAATACAATTCCGGCTTGCGGCCGGAGTTCCCTGAGCTGAAATTGACAGTGTGCAACCGCGGTTTCGACCGCACTGCGGGCGTCGAGCCCCACCCCCTGACCGACGGCGACTTTGAACATGATTTATTGCTCCAAACGGCAATGCCGGAAAATCGTCAATCGAGTTCTGTGTTATGGTAATCACCCTTGAATAATTTTCCAACCGGTATGTCGGGTATCAATATAAGTGAAAAGGGATCTATCGGTTGGCGGGCAAAGAAGAAACCGGGGATCAGGAAATGACGTGCACGACGTGAGAGGCCGGCACCAGCTGAACTTCTTTTTTCAGCATCGGGAGCATTTCTTCCAAAATACGGAGGGTCGTTTTCGAAGGGTGGGCGATACCGATCGCCTCGCCGTTTTTCCGGGCGATCTGAATCAGTTCTTTGACCCGCAACCGAATCATATCCGGGTCTTGAACGTGATCGATAAAGACGTCCCGTTCGGCAAACGGCAGCTGAAACAAACGGGCGGACGGGCGACCGAGGGTTTCGGCGGTGGAGCGGCTGTCGATGAAAAACAGTCCTTCCTGCTTCAGGACGGAAAAGACCTGATAAAGGCGCGCGGACTCGGCGGTTAGTTTCGACCCCATGTGGTTGTTAACTCCCTTGATGCCCGGAACATCGGACAAGTTTTCGCGCAACTGGGCGATGAGGTCATCCGCCGACATGGATGACAGCAAGGCCCCCGGTCCGGGGTCGACCGATGGATATTCGAGCGGCTCCATCGGCAGGTGGAGCATCAACTCACCCCCCTTTTTAAAGATGGTGGCGGCGATCAATCGCGTGTGGGGTGCCAGGGGCAGCACTGCAAATGTCAGTCCGGCGTCCAAATCGAGGAATTTTTGGGCTATCCGCCGGTCGTACCCCAGATCGTCGATGATAATGGCGACTTTCGGCAGGGCTTCTGCCGTCGGCTTCGGTTTCGGCAGCGGTACAGCGGGAGGGCGGTCTTCTTTGGGGAAAACCTCGAAGGGCCGTATGCCGGCAGTCGGTTGGGGTCTCATTTTGACTAGCGGCGGCAGGCGTTTTATCGGTGGCCGGGTTTTAATGAGAATGTAATGGGTGAGGAAACCGGCGGCCACGACGAACAGAACCAAAACCGTCAGAGTGGTCAGAATTTTTAACAGGACGAATTCGGAAGAACTCCGCTTGCGTGATTTTTTTCGACTTCCCTTTTTACGGCTTTTGCTGCGGGTGGGCTTTTTTTTTGTCAATGTCCGTGAGCTAACTTATGGATGACCCATAAATGGCCCTTCTCCGCAATCCGAACGTCTTTGATGATCTTGTCCTTGCGGAAAAGGGCTCATTTCTGGACGGAAACCACTTCAATTCCGATCGAAACCGCCGACCGTCGGTTATCCCTTCAGGTTTTTAAAAACATCGTAGCCGATTAAAATCTCCAGCGCGCGCTGCACTTGATAGTCGCGCTGCAGTTTTTCGGCGGTCAACGGTCCGTGCCGAAGCTCGAGTTCCTGCTGCTGGGTAGATTTTTTCTTTTTCTGATCTTTTTTCGGAGGTGGATTGTCCTCATCTTTCGGTGCGGCCTCCAGATGATTTTTGAGATCTCTCTCCTTCAGGCGGCCGTCATCCGAACTCTTGAGATCCTCTTCGTCCACGATCTTTTTTCTCACCACGATATCCGGTTCGATGCCCTTGGCTTGGATGGAACGACCGCTCGGTGTGTAATAGCGAGCGATGGTCAGCTTCAGGCCATAGCCTTCACGCAGCTGCTCGACGGTTTGAACCGAACCTTTGCCGAAGGAGGTAGTGCCGAGCACCAGGGCGCGGTGGTTATCCTGAAGCGCCCCCACGACAATTTCAGAGGCACTGGCACTGCCGCCGTTTATCAGGGCGACAATTGGATAGGTTCGTTTGACGCCGTTGGGATGGGCTTTGAATTCCTTGCTGTTTCGCGGCAAACGTCCCTTGATCGTCAGGATCAACCCATTATCCAGGAACATGTCCGAGACCTTGATGGCTTGGTCCAACAGGCCGCCGCCGTTGTCACGGAAATCGAGCACGAGACCCTTGAGGGGTTCGGGAGCGGATTCCAGCTTCTTTAGCGCGTTTTCCAGGTCCTCGATCGTATTGCTGTTGAAGTTGGTGATCCGGATGTACCCGTAGTCGGGTTTTAATAGACTGGCACGGACGCTTTCAATCGGTATCACATCCCGGATCAGATCGAAGTCTATCGGATCGGTGGAGCCCTCGCGTAAAATGGTGACCTTCACCGGTGTTCCCTTCGGTCCGCGCATCAGGGTGACGGCCTCGCGTAGTTCACTGACCGGTTGGTCATCGACCTTGATGATGCGGTCCAAGGCCTGGATTCCGGCCTTGTAAGCCGGCGTCCCCTCGATGGGCGAAATGACCGTTACGAGACCGTCCCGCATGGTGATGTGAATACCGATGCCCGAAAACTCGCCTTTGGTGTCGATGCTCAGGTCTTCGAAGGCATCCGGCGGCAGCAGGGCGGAGTGCGGATCGAGGCCGCGAACCATGCCCTGTATGGCTTTTTCGATGAGGTCCTTCGA